>JBBKXS010000284.1:0-5873 GCA_037969605.1 Flavobacteriaceae bacterium | reverse complement strand
GTTTAAAAAAAGGCGTTTTAGCAATTACAGAACAACTTAATATCAAAATATAATGATTGATAGAAAACCAAAAAACGTATTCATTCAAAGTGCTATTTCATCCAATTTCATTGGAGAGTCCATTGCAAAACATCAATCCAAAACAACTATTGGAGCCCATAATATTTTTTTAGGACAAGTTCGAGCTGATAAAATTGACGGAAAGGTAATTGCAGCAATCGATTATACGGCTTATGAAGATATGGCGAATGAAAAATTCAATGAGATTAGAGAAGCAGCTTTTGAGAAATTCAATTTAACATGCATGCATATTTATCATAGCTTGGGAATAGTAAAAGTTGGAGAAATTTGTCTTTTTGTATTTGTGTCTTCACCTCGAAGAAAAGAAGTCTTTAAAGCTTTGGAATATATCGTAGAAGAAATAAAAGCAAATGTCCCGGTTTTTGGAAAGGAAATTTTTGAAGATAGTACTCATCAATGGAAAGTCAATAATTGAATATTGCTTATTGAATATTTATTATTATGAAAGAACAACTTAAAAAAAGAACTAAAGAATTTGCACACAATTGTATCAAGATTACTGAATTATTACCAAACACTTATGTTTCTAATCATATCAAAAATCAACTAATTAGAAGTTCAACATCTGTAGCAGCTAATTATCGAGCTACTTGTATCGCACAAGCTAAAGCCAGTTTTATCGCTAAAATTAGTATAGTGATTGAAGAAGTTGATGAATCTAATTTCTGGTTAGAATTTTGTATGGATGAAAATTTAATTCAAAAACCCAAAATTGAAAATCTATTAAAAGAATCAAGCGAGTTGACTGCAATTTTTATGGCTTCAAGAAAAACAGCATCAAAAAGGTAACTAATAGTCAATAATCAATAGTCAATAATCAATCTAAAATGGTAGACATCACACATAAAAGTAACACATTACGAATCGCAACAGCTCAAGCCATTGTAAAAGTAAGCAGGGCAGAAACCATTATGGCCATTGAACAAGATACCGTTCCAAAAGGAAATGTATTCGCGATGAGCAAAGCCGCCGGTTTGTTAGGCATTAAAAAGACACCAGATTTACTTCCGGATTGTCATCCTCTTCCTATCGAATTTGCAGGAATTGATTATGAAATAAACGGATTGGAAATCACCATAAACTGTACAGTAAAAACCATCTATAAAACCGGTGTTGAAGTCGAAGCCATGCATGGTGCCAGTGTGGTGGCCCTTAATATGTACGACATGTTAAAACCCATTGATAAGGGCGTCGAAATACAACATATAAAATTGCTTAATAAAAAAGGTGGAAAATCTGATTTTAAAAACAATTTTAGAAAGAACCTTACAGCAGCTGTAATTGTCTGCTCTGATACCATTTCGGCAGGAAAGAAAGAGGATAGTGCCGGCAAAGAAATTATGACTAAATTAAAGGAATGCAATGTTTCGGTTTCTGATTATATTGTTATCCCAGACGAAAAAGATGAGATTCAAACCAAAGTTAAATATTATGAAACTAAAGGTATAGATTTAATCATCTTTACCGGTGGAACAGGATTATCAGATAGAGATGTTACACCTGAGGCATTGAACGAAATTATCGACAGAAAAATCCCGGGAATTGAGGAAGCCATTCGGAATTATGGACAGGACAGAACACCTTATGCGATGTTATCACGAAGTGTTGCCGGAACTATAAATCACACACTTGTTCTTGCATTGCCAGGATCAACCAATGGGGCCAAAGAATCGATGGATGCCATATTTCCATCGGTTTTACATGCTTTTGGAATATTAAGAGGAGCTAGACATAACTAATGGAAAACACACCAAACATATTAAAGGACACATTTGGAAGACAACATACGTATTTACGTATTTCCCTTACTGAACTCTGTAACTTGCGCTGTACGTATTGTATGCCTGCCGAGGGCATCCAATTATCACCAAAGTCTCATATTATGACCTTTGAAGAGGTTTATGCCATCGCCAAAATATTTGTCAAACATGGTGTCACCAAAATAAGGTTAACAGGAGGTGAACCTCTAGTGAGAAAGGATGTAGACGTTATTTTGAAAAAACTGGCCACATTGCCTGTTGAACTTGCCATTTCTACTAATGCTATTACGGTAGATAGATTTATTGACACTTTCAAATCCTGTAACATACGGAACATTAATGTGAGTTTGGATTCATTAGTTGCTGAAAAATTCAATCAAATTACGCGACGGAATGATTTTGAAAAAGTGTATCAAAACATTCAGCTTTTAATTGCTGAAGGGTTTAATGTAAAATTGAATGCAGTTTTAATGAAAGGTTTTAATGATAATGAAATCATCGATTTTATTAAGTTTACTAAAGACCTTCCTGTAGCGGTTCGTTTTATAGAATTTATGCCCTTTGATGGCAATAAATGGAACAAGGAAAAAATGGTTTCTTACGAGGAAGTTATGACTTTTGTTAATTCAACTTTTGACGAAAACGAAGTCCTCCGAATTAAAGATGCACCAAACGATACCTCTAAAAATTATAAAATTGAAGGCTATAAGGGCACCTTCGCTATTATTAGTTCAGTAACCAATCCGTTTTGTGATTCTTGTAATCGCATACGGTTAACTGCCAATGGCCAAATTAAAAACTGCTTGTTTTCTGCAACGGAATCCGATTTGTTAACCCCACTTCGAGAAGGCAAAGATATTGAGCCCATTATACAAAAAACCATTCAAGGTAAATTTAAAATTCGAGGTGGTATGGACACTCTTGAAAAGTTGCAAGAACCAAAATTACATTCCCAAAACAGGAGTATGATTACTATTGGAGGGTAATTGAAAATGTGCCAAGACCGTAACAAACCTTCATAAAAAAAAGAATCCCATTTTCATGGGATTCTCAAGTGTAAAACTAATTATGAAAAAGGCATTAGTTAGTGGTTCCATTTAAAAATTTAGGTTTGATGACCAACATGGCCCATGCCCAGTTTTGTCCATCTGCGGCTGCATCTTTGGTAGTGCCCTTCAATTCGTACATACCATCACTTGCAAACATTTGCGAATAGCCTAAGCTTAAACTATATCCTTTAAATCCTTGTGAGAATACTAGGTCTATTTCCGTACCCAAGGATTTGTCACCACTTGGCAGGTCTTGTTCACCGCTAAAATTTAGTGCTTTTACCAATAGATTGGATTTTTCGGACAGTTTAAAATTAGCACTTATATGAACATCAAACAATCCTACGGAATTGGCATGGTTTCCAGCATAGAAATAATCCATAAACCCATTGAATTTATGGTTAGTTCCATAAAGTGGAAAAAATGCACCCGTTTCACCGGCGTCGGCATCATTTCCGCTAATAATTTCGATACCAGCTCCTAGACCAACCTTTTCAGATGCTTTGTAGCTTAAATCCAATCCTAATAAGTATGCGCCCTTAACATCAACCGAACCCTGTCTTTCTCCAGCTTGAAGAAATGCATTGGCAGTAATTCCAAAACTGCCTTTTTTATAATCTAAATGGGTTCCTAGGGTTTGAAGATTGCTTGTGCCATCAGGGGTGGTTCCATCGGTTTCAAAATTTTGAAAACCATTGTTAAGAAGTAAAAGACTTCCTGAAAAATGATCCCATGCCTGTTTAAAATAGAGATACTGCATGGTTTTATAAGAAAAGAAGCCCATAGTGTTATAGGCCGTTCCAATGGACTGAAAACCAGAAACGTTATCAAAATCTTGATTAAACGCCAATCCAAGGTCCATCATGAATTTCTCCTTTTTATATTTTACAAGAGCAGCATCGTGGTTTCGAGCTTGTTGTGACCACCCTACACTCCCCAATAAACGTTGGTCATCATAATCTATGGTTTGGCGTCCAATTTTAGTTGAAAAACCAGACCCCAAACTAATATCGGCCCAGGCTTCAAATATGGCAAAGGAATCATTTGTGTCGTCTGGCAATAATTGTCTGTTTTCTCCCTAAACCATGACATCTTGAAGACTGACATAAAATGAATATGCTTCGGTAGTAAATCCTGCATTTAATCTAGCTCTAGTGGATGTGGCAAAACCTGCATCAGCGTCGTCAGGAATGATACTTCCATAGCCATGACGGTATTCCGTTCGAGGACGAAATTCGGCATCCAATGTAAATTGTGCACTGGCAAGTTGAACCATAAATGCAGCTAAGACTAATAATACGTTTGGTTTTTTCATTTTTTAATTTAAAGGAAATTGTTTTGGTCTTTTATCAAACACATAGGGACTAATTCTACAGAATTTATTGTTATTATTTTCTGTTCGATTTGTATTAATTACATTTTAAATGTTGAAATTACATTATGCCTGTTTTATCAAAAGTTTCTTTTTGAAACTGCTTTTTGGCGCATCACAAAGTGAACATTTATAATCCTCGGAAAGGTTTTTAAATGGTATATTGGGTGGTATATTTTGTGTCAAATCGCCATAAACTTCGTTGTATACCGTTAAACATTTTTTGCACTGATAAACCTCCAACTTTGTAGTTTCGGTTTTATTTTCACCAGGTATTGATTCCACTCTTTCTGTCCCAAGCTGGTCAAAATACAATTGGCTCAATTCCATTAATAATTGAGGCAATTCAACTTTATCAATTTCCTGTACATGCATGACATATTCCCTAGTATTGGGATCAAAATTTTTCGCATACAATAAATTATAGGTGTCCTTAAACTTAAAGTCATTAAGGTCTTCAGGTTGATTGTTTTTTTCGATGACAATCGATGTAAAATAATATCCTTTTTTAGTATAATCGGTAATTCCAAAGGTTAATCCGTACGTGCTTATATCATTTTTGTCAAAGTTTGATACAAGATATTTTTTTAAGGTAATGGCGTCTTTATTGTTAACGGGTAAATGCCAATTCAATTCTAACAAAGAATGACGAACATTAATTCCAAATTTTCCTAGAAACTTTTCCCACTGCAATTTAGCAGTGCTTGGGATACCTTTAACTATAAAAGATTTCCAAGGGGTGATGGATATTTTACCGATCTTATTTTCTGCGCATAATTCACACATCGCTTTAAGAAATGTCAAATCATACTTGTTATTTCTCCAGTATAATCCGAGCCAATATTTATCAGGACCTATTCTATTCATTCCTTCATAATACGGGAAAGGATAAAACGGCACGTCCAGAGGTTTATCTGTAGTTCGGTTATTGGTGTCGACGGCATCAGTGACCAATTCAAAAATGGTTTCGATATTTTCTGGTTCTTCTTTTAAAATGGATTCGATAGCCGTTACAATCTTATCTAAATCCCAGCTATAGATTAAGGCTGGATACATCTCGTTTGCTTCCCATTCTGGAAGTCTGATATACAAATACCAATAGTCTTCATGCTCTGAAGCGATGAAATTGATATGCCCAGTAAACAATGGCACCAAACGTTGTTTAGGATCGGTGATGTTAACTTTTAACTGAGGTTGATTCCTAAATTGCTCCAATACATACAGATAACGATCGCTGGTTAGCCAGGTCGTACTGGGAAAAATATCTGCTGAAACGTAGGATGAGACAATATTTTCAAACCTTATTTTATTGGGCTCAACAATGTGAAGCTTATCAATCCCACTTAATTTTTCCTGCTCTATCGTTTTAGTAAATAAAATATCTTGCCTTGAACCAAAGGAAATGTTTTTTAAGCCTAAACTTTCAGCAACTTCGCAAATGTATTTTAGCTCTCCAGGTGAAAGTACTCCTCCGTTGACTATTATTCTGTTTAGATTTTTCATATGTTAACGTTCATTTCATTTACAGCTTAATTGAATGTGTATTGAGATTAAATTTAAATCCAATTTACTTCCTCATACATTTAACACTTTTGAATTGTTAAGTATTTC
>JBBKXS010000283.1:0-2980 GCA_037969605.1 Flavobacteriaceae bacterium | reverse complement strand
CTATAAAACCGACCCAAACAGCCACACTCAAATTGATGGTGTGTATTTGAAACAGATCCCGCATATTCTCTCCGGAAATCTCAAAATCCATAAACCAAGGTTGCCCATATAACCAAATCATAATAAATCCACCGGAAAAAGCCACAAATACTCCAGAAAAGTGAATGGTGGAAGCGATGATGGTCTTAAACTGGAAGTACAACAAAAGGAATATTAAAACCAAACTGATTGGGATCACAATTGCAAGACGTTTTACCGCCCGCACCTGATTTTCATAATTTCCTGAAAACTTATAACTCACCCCTGCAGGGACTATTAATTCGCCAGCATCAATTTTATCCTGAATGTGTTTTTGTGCATCGTTTACCACATTCACCTCTGCAAAACCATCACGTTTGTCAAAAAGCACATAGCCCACCAAAAAAGTTTCTTCACTTTTTATCATTTGAGGCCCACGTACGTAATTTAATGCCGCCAATTCCCCCAAGGGAATTTGAGCCCCGCTTTTTGTAGGCACCAGTATTTTTTTAATGCTTTCAGGATCATCGCGCAACTCTTGAGGGTAGCGCACCCGAACAGGAAAACGCTCCCGGCCTTCTACCGTAGTGGTGATTTCCATCCCGCCTATGGCAGTTTCCATGGTTTGTTGCACATCTTCTATGCTTAAACCATATCGAGCGATGGCATTTCTGTCGATTTCCATTTCCAAATAGGGTTTTCCCACGGTTCGATCGGCAAAAACAGCTTCAGCTTTCACAGAGGGCACTTCTTTTAAAATGTCTTCGAGCTGCATTCCGAATTCCTGAATAATGAGCAAGTTTGGACCATACACTTTTATTCCCATAGGCGCCCGCATTCCTGTTTGCAACATGACCAAACGTGTTTCAATAGGCTGTAGCTTAGGGGCTGAAGTAACTCCCGGGATGCTGGTTGCTTTTATAATTTCATCCCAAATATCATCGGGGTTTTTGATGTGTTTACGCCAGTTTCTATAATAACTTCCATCGGCATCTTCAATGAGTTTTTCTATGGGAATTTTTTGGTTTATGGCATCTTCATTGCTTAAAGTATCACCCGATTTCAAGATAAATCGATCGTGCTTATCCACTTTAAACGCTATCGGTTTTCCATCATCTGAAAGAATATATTTCGGTTTATAATTAATGACATTTTCAAACATGGAAATAGGAGCAGGATCCAGCGCACTTTCAATTCTGCCTAATTTACCGACCGACACTTCCACTTCAGGTATGGCCGTAACAGCTATATCAAGCTGCCGCAAAATTTTCTTTGATTCTTCAACTCCAATATGCGGCATAGCGGTGGGCATCAGCAAAAAGCTTCCTTCATTTAAAGAAGGCATAAATTCTTTACCTACTCCTGGATAAGTATTGGACATTCCCGACCAAACTGAAGTAGTTCTTACGTCCCATCCAACCTTATCAAATCCTTTGGCCGCAAAGCCAAAGATTTTGGGGAAGCCCAGCCAAATCAAAATTCCAAAGAAAATGGTGATTAAAGGCAACAATAAAAATTTCCCTTTATTGACAAGGCACCAACTTAAAATAGGCTCGTAAAATTTGACCATGCTCAATAAAACTACCAGCGTAATTGCCAACATCACAATTACAAAAATATAGTTTGAAAACACCGAATTTTGATGTCCTAATGGCAGCCATTCCTCTGTAAGGAAAAACAAGGTTACCGCAACAATAATTAACAACGTAATTTGCGTGGAATACTTTCCTAAAAACTGTGGACTCTTATCTTCCACCAATCTTAAAATCCCAATTGCCACCAAAGCAAGAGGCAGCCAGAAGCCAAAGTAAATCGATAATAATAATCCCAAAACTATCAAGACGATATTCCACATTCTGACAAATTTGGCCTTTTGAATCCTGATATTAAATGCAAAATAAGAAAGCATTGGTAGAATTAGAATTCCGAGGATAAAGGAAGCTCCTAGCGCAAAGGTTTTGGTAAAAGCCAATGGCCTAAACAATTTTCCTTCAGCATTTTCCATAAAAAATACGGGTAAAAAACTCACCACGGTGGTTAACAGGGCCGTAGTCACCGCAGGAAAAACTTCTATAGTAGCTTGTTGGATAACAGCCAGTAGTTTTGCACCTTTAGAATCCTTATTTTCAGGCATTTCTAGATGCCTTATGGTGTTCTCTACAAAAATAATTCCCACATCTACCATCACTCCAATAGCTATGGCAATTCCGGACAACGCTACAACGTTGGCATCTACGTTAAAATAGCGCATTGCAATAAAGGTCATGAGTACACCTATGGGTAGCAAAATAGAAATCAAAAGAGAAGCCCTTAAGTTGAGCACCAACACAATAATCACTATTATGCTTATCAGGATTTCATGGGAAAGTGCATTCTCAAGCGTGCCAATGGTTTCGTGAATGAGCTGTGTCCGGTCATAAAATGGAACGATAGTGACCTTGCTTACAGTGCCATCGGCTAGAGTTTTTTGAGGCAATCCAACGGAGATTTCCTTTATGCGTTCTTTGGTATTTTCAATGGTCTGTAACGGATTGGAACCATAGCGGGCCACAACCACACCGCCAACTATGTCGGCGCCGCCTTTGTCTAAAATTCCGCGTCGTTCGGCGGGACCTAAATGAACAAAGCCCAAATCTTTAATCAGGATTGGTTTGTTGTCCTTTTCGGCAACTACCGTATTCTCAATATCTTTAACAGATTTTATGTAGCCAAGACCTCGAATTAGATATTCAACCTTATTTATTTCCAAGGTTTTCGCGCCAATGTCACGGTTCGAATTTTTCACAGCCATCATCACTTGGTCTATGCCAATGTTGAAGGCTTTTAAAGCATCCGGATTTACGTCAATTTGGTATTCTTGGACAAATCCACCCACGGAAGCAACTTCTGCCACGCCAGCAGTGCCGCTTAATCCGAGTTTTACATAAAAATCCTGTATGGTGCGCAATTCATGTAAATCCCA
>JBBKXS010000282.1:0-5115 GCA_037969605.1 Flavobacteriaceae bacterium | reverse complement strand
GATGATATTATGCATCCCAAAAAGTTGCACTTCATGCTCAATGATCTCCAATGCCATGGAAAGCATCATGTGGCCCTTGGTCTAGTAAATTATTTTAGTTCCGAAGGGATAAGTGATGGCTATTCCCGTTATGAAAAATGGTTAAATGCGCTTACGAAACGTGGTACAAATTATGATGAAATTTATAAGGAATGTGTGATACCCTCACCTTGTTGGATGGTTCATAAAGAGGATTTAAAATTATGTGAAGGGTTTAATCCCAACAGATATCCAGAGGATTATGATTTGACCTTTAGGTTTTACAAATATCACCTTAAGTGCATCCCAAGTAAACATTTGTTGCATTATTGGAGGGATTATAAAACCAGAACGTCGAGAATTCATGTTCATTATGCCCAAAATTATTTTTTGGATATTAAACTCCACTACTTTTTAGAATTGGATTATGATGCAACCCGTACGCTTACCGTTTGGGGAGCGGGTACAAAAGGAAAAACCATAGCCAAACAGCTCAGAAACAAAAGCATTCCATTTTTTTGGATTTGTGATAACCCCAAAAAAGTGGGAAAACATATTTATGGACTCGAACTCTTTAATTTTGAATTTTTAAAACAATTACAACATCCACAAAGTATTGTAACTGTTGCCAATGAAGAAGCTCAAAAGGACATTAGAACTTATTTTAAATCACAAAATATGCAAGCAAGGGTTGATTATTTTTTCTTTTGCTAGCCGCAAGTAATTATTATATTTGAACACCTTTTTCGATTTTAATAAAAAGCATGATTCACCTTAAAAAAACCGACTCGAATAATTCAGATTTTATTGAACTGGTAAGGCAACTTGACTCCGAATTGGCTATTAGGGATGGTGACTACCATGCCTTTTACAATCAGTTTAATAGCATCAACATGATCAAATATGCCATTCTAGCCTACGTCGATGATGTTCCTGTAGGTTGTGGTGCGATTAAAGCATTTGACACAATAACCATGGAAGTCAAGCGCATGTATGTCTCTCCGAATTACAGAGGACAAGGGATTGCTGGAAAAATACTGTTTGAGTTAGAGCGATGGACGATAGAATTGGGGTTCGAAAAATGTATACTTGAAACTGGAATCAACCAACCCGAAGCTTTAGCTCTATATCATAAAAACGGATTTAAACGCACCACTAATTATGGACAATATGCCAATGTTATGAGTAGTTTTTGCTTTGAAAAAGTTTTGAAGGCTTAAAGTGAGACGATATTATATTCAAAAACGTTAAATTTCTCAAAACCAAGCTAGTGTAATCACATAGCATTTTCTATCTTTGAATGCCCATAATTGGCTTCAATAACTTAAATTTAGGAATGCAATTTAAACACCCAGAACTTCTTTATTCATTACTCCTGCTCGTCATTCCTATCATTATTCATCTATTTCAATTACGTCGTTTTCAAAAGGAAGCTTTTACCAATGTCAAATTTTTAAAAGAACTTACTTTACAGACCCGTAAAAGTTCACAATTAAAAAAATGGTTAATTTTATTTACCAGACTTTTACTGCTGGCTTGTGTCATCATCGCATTTGCACAGCCTTATATTTCAAATTCCAAGAGTTTTAACACCAAAAGTGAAACGGTTATCTATTTGGACAATTCGTTTAGTATGCAGGCCAAGGGTTCAAATGGAACTTTATTGAACAGTGCCATTCAGGGTATCATCGAAAATATCGAGGATACTGAAACCATTTCCTTATTTACAAATGATCTCACCTTTAACAATACAACGCTCAAAGCTATTAAGAATGATTTAATCCAGCTTTCTTATTCACCTAAGCAACTCACTTATGACGCTGTGGTCTTAAAAGGGAAAAAAGCGTTTAGCAGAGATATGAATTCGTTAAAAAATCTAGTTTTAATATCCGATTTTCAGCAAAAAAATGAACCCTTAAGTTTTGAAAATGATAGCCTAATTGAAACCAAATTGGTACAATTAAGGCCTGTAAACTCCAATAATATAACTATTGATTCGGTCTATATTTCTAAAATAGATGTTGAAACTATTGAAGTGACAGTAGTTCTTAAAAACCAAGGCAATCCTATTGAAACCTTGCCAATTTCCCTTTTTAACGTTGAAAATTTGGTTGCAAAAAGTGCCGTAACTATTGAGGATGAGGTAAGTACAATATTTACTATACCTGCCAATACAATATTTAATGGAAAACTTACCATTGAAGATGTGAACCTGCAATATGATAATAGCTTATTTTTCAATTTGGATAAAAGAGAACAGATCAATGTGCTTTCAATAAATGAAGCAGATGACACATTCTTAAAGAAAATCTATACCAAAGATGAGTTTGATTACTCCTCAAATCCATTTAAGGAGTTAGACTATAATACATTAGACAAACAAAATTTAATCATTTTAAATGAGTTGAAGGAGATACCAAGTTCATTGATAATTGCTTTAAAGGCTTTTACCGATCATGGTGGACATATATTGATTATCCCTTCAGATGAAGCTATTTTAAATACTTACAATCAACTATTTAACAATTACTCATTAACAAATTTTAACGCGTTAAATCCGAACGAAAAGAAAGTCACGACGATAAATTATTCACATCCACTATTTACCAATGTATTTGATAAAAAAGTAAGTAATTTTCAGTATCCAAAGGTCAATTCTTATTATAGTTTATCTTCAGCTTCCAACACTCTTATATTAAGTTATGAAGATGGTTCTTCTTTTTTATCGAATTCGGGACATGTGTTTTGCTTTACCTCTGCCTTAAATGATGAAAATTCAAATTTTAAAAATTCACCTTTAATCGTCCCTGTTCTATATAATATGGGCAGACAAAGTTTAAAATTACCCCAACTTTATTATACCGTTGACACAGAAAATACTATTGATATTAATATTAAACTATCACAGGACGATATCTTGACTTTAAATGCTGATGATCGTGCAGTAATCCCTTTACAACATTCCTATTCAAACAAGGTTGAGCTTATAACAACTGAATTTCCAGATATAGCGGGTATTTTTGCAGTTAAAAACAAGAAAGATCTATTGAAAAATTTAAGCTATAATTATAATAGAAATGAAAGCAATCTCACCTATTTTGATTTGTCTTCCATTAAAAATGTTATGGTCAGCAATACTGTGAATTCAACCTTTAAGGATATAAAAAGTACGGCAAATGTGAATGAGCTATGGAAATGGTTTGTTATTTTTGCACTAGCTTTTTTAATTATTGAAATGCTCATCTTAAAATTTTTTAAATGAATGTACTCCTAAAATCTGCCACAATAGTTGATCCAAAGAGTGATTTTCATAATCAAACCCAAGATATTTTAATTGAAAAAGGAGTCATCATCAAGATAGCCAAGCATATTATAAATGCTAAAAAATATATGGAGATTAAACTCGACAATCTTCACGTTTCACAAGGTTGGTTTGATAGTAGTGTGAGTTTTGGAGAGCCAGGTTATGAAGAGCGGGAAACCATTGAAAATGGATTGAAAACCGCTGCTTTATCAGGTTTTACTGCTGTAGCCGTAAATGCCAATACCAACCCCGTGATAGATTCGAATGCAGATATTTCATTCTTAAAAGGAAAAGCTAGCGGAAATCCAGTTAACCTATTTCCCATAGGAGCATTAACAAAATCTAGCGAGGGTGAGGAATTAGCTGAATTGTTTGATATGAAAAACGCTGGAGCGGTTGCCTTTTATGATTATCATAAACCTATCTGCAATCCAAACTTAATGAAACTTGCTATGCAATATGCAAGTAATTTTGATGGATTAGTGATGTCGTTTCCACAAGATCCAAAAATTTCCGGTTTAGGTGTTATGAACGAAAACCGAACCAGTACTTCACTAGGGCTAAAAGGAAATCCAGCTTTGGCTGAGGAACTTCAAATATCCAGAGATATTTTTCTATTAGAATATACTAACGGAAAACTGCATATCCCAACAATTTCTACTGAAAAATCCGTAGAGTTGATTAGAAAAGCGAAACAAAACAAGCTAAATATAAGCTGTAGCGTAGCTATTCATAATTTGCTTTTTACTGATGAGACCTTATCTACATTTAACACTAATAATAAAGTATTGCCTCCGTTACGTACACAAATCGATATTGATGCCCTGATTGAAGGTTTAAAAGATGGAACCATAGATATGGTAACAAGCGACCACAACCCTATTGATATCGAACATAAAAAGATTGAATTCGACTTAGCCAAATATGGCACAATTGGTTTGGAAACTGCTTTTGGAGCCTTACAACAATGCTTTACACTTAAAAAAACCATCGAGCTGCTCACAAAAGGCAAAGAACGTTTTGGAATTGATTCCACGCCCATACACTCCGGAAATAAAGCTGAATTGACTCTGTTCAATCCTAATGAAACACATGCGTTTACAAAAGCACATATGATCTCTACCTCTAAAAATAGCATGTTTGAATATTTCCAGCTCAAAGGAAAAGTTTACGGCATCATTGCCAAAAATCAAGTCGTATTAAATTAAAAACAAATGACTGAACACGAAATACAAGAAGGAAAAACATTGGCTATTGTTTCATATTTCACATTCATTGGATTGATTATAGCCATTATCATGAATCTTGAAAAACGTAATCCTTTTACTTATTTTCACGCTAGACAAATGTTGGGTTTGATCATTATGTTATTAGTCTCAAATATATCTGAAAAGTATATTGGTAGTTTGTTGGGCACCATTTTTTGGACCATCACTTTTGTGAGTTGGCTTTATGGACTGTATAACGCATCTAAAGGTGAAAGCAAACCAATTCCGGTGATTGGCGAATTATTTCAAGAATGGTTTAGAAAAATTAATTAACCATTTATGCCCAACTTAAGTTTGTACCACATAACCAGACCTTCTACGTTAAAAGAGAATGCCCCTTTATTAATTATGTTTCACGGTTATGGTAGTGATGAAAATGATTTGTTTTCGTTTGCAACAGAACTTCCTAAAGACTTGTTCATTATTTCGGTAAGGGCACCATATGTGATGCAACCATTAAGCAATGCTTGGTATGCCATACATTTTGACGCCGAACAAAATAAGTGGAATGACACCGAACAGGCT
>JBBKXS010000281.1:0-9540 GCA_037969605.1 Flavobacteriaceae bacterium | reverse complement strand
CCCCATAGAACAGATGGAAGATCTATTGACGAGGATGATTGGGAAGATACAGCTGGAGGCGAATCTGCCCATATTGCTGTAGATCCAGAAAACGACGATATTGTTTATGGTGGAAGTTATGATGGTTTTCTTACCAGAGTAAACCATAAAACGGGTACGGTAAGAGCGATCAACGTATGGCCTGATAACCCAATGGGAGCAGGGGCAGAAGCCATGAAATATCGCTTTCAGTGGAACTTTCCTATTGTGTTTTCAAAACACAACTCCAATCGCTTATATACCTTTTCCCAGCATGTTCATGTCACCGAAAATGAAGGACAATCGTGGAAGATAGTTAGCCCTGATTTGACACGGAACGATGCGGAAAAATTAAAATCGTCTGGTGGTCCAATTACCCAAGACAATACTTCGGTAGAATATTATTGTACCATTTTTGCTGCCAATGAATCACCTTTAAAAGAAGGCTTATTATGGGTTGGAAGTGATGACGGATTGATTCATGTTACCCAAAACGGAGGGCAAACTTGGGAGAACGTAACACCTAAAGGCATGCCAGAATGGATGATGATCAATAGTGTGGAACCAAGTGCTTTTGATGCTGGAACGTGTTATGTGGCAGGAACTAGATATAAGTTGGGTGATTTTTCACCTTATTTATACAAGACCATAGATTATGGAAAAACCTGGACCAAAATGACCAACGGAATTAATTCAGAACATTTCACAAGGGTTATAAGGGAAGACCCAAAACAAAAAGGATTGTTGTATGCAGGAACCGAAACGGGAATGTATATTTCCTTTAATGATGGTAAAAACTGGCAGCCATTTCAGTTGAACTTGCCAATAGTTCCTATTACAGATTTGACCATAAAGGACAACAATTTAATTGTAGCGACTCAAGGTAGAAGTTTATGGATTATTGACGATTTAACCATTTTGCACCAATTATATGATTCCAAAACTTCTGAAAATAGACTGTTCAAACCAAAAGACACTTATCGAATGGATGGACGCAGTAGAAGTGGAAGCAAAACCAATGGCATAAACCACCCTAATGGTGTGATGACCTATTTTGATTTAAAAGATTACACCAAAGATGACGAGATATCGCTAACCTATTTTGACACCAAAGGCGATACGATAAAAAAATTTCGTACAAAAAATGAAAAGGAAGATAAACTAGAGGTCAAAAAAGGGATGAATCAATTTGTTTGGGACATGACTTACGCTGGCGCCGAACGTCTTGATGGCATGATTTTATGGTGGGCGAGTTTGGATGGCCCGCAAGCTATTCCTGGAATTTATAAAGTCAACCTTAAGGTGAATGATAAGACCATGTCACAGCCCTTTTCAATTGTTGCAGATCCAAGGGCGGAAAGTACCTTGGTTGATATGCAAAAGCAGTTTGATTTTATAAAGGATGTTAACAAAACAATGGACAGAGCCCATAAGGCCATTAAAAAAATTAGAAAAATTAGAGATCAATTATCAGCTTTTGAAACACAATATAAAGGCAATGATAGTGTTAAAGAGCTACTTGAAAAATCTAAAACCTTAAAAGAAGAGTTTACAAAAATTGAGGAGTCATTGTACCAAACCCAAAATAGAAGTGGGCAAGACCCATTGAATTACCCAATTCGACTCACCAATAAATTGGGACATTTAAATTCATTGGTCAGTATGGGAGATTTTGCGCCTACCGATCAGGATATCGTGGTAAAAGGCGAACTTACCCAAAAAATAAATGAGCAATTGGACGCGTTTAATAAGTTGGTTACTGATGAAATCAGTGCTTTTAACGCTGTGTTTAACAGTAAAAATTTAAATTATTTATTTGTTGAAGACTAATGGAATACCTTTATATAAAAGCGTTGCATCTCATTTTTGTCATTACCTGGTTCGCTGGGCTGTTTTACATTCCAAGATTGTTTGTCTACCAAATAGAAGCGTTTCATAAACCTTCACCCGATAAAGAAATTTTAGGAAAGCAACTCAAACTTATGGCAAAGCGCTTGTGGTATATCATAACCTGGCCTTCAGCAATTTTGGCAACATTATTTGCAATTTGGTTACTAATCTTGCAGCCATCTTGGTTGGAACAACCGTGGATGCATGTAAAACTTGGATTTGTGGTATTGTTAATTGTTTATCACTTAAAAACCCATCACTATTTTAATCAGTTACAACGGGATGAGGTTAAAAAGAGTTCTAGTTTTATGCGCATTTGGAACGAGGGTGCTACGTTCATTTTGTTTGCAGTAGTATTTTTAGTGGTCCTAAAAAGTGCCATTGGCTGGGTATTTGGAGTTTTGGGATTGGTTGTTTTGGGAATTCTAATTATGTTAGGCTTTAAAATCTATAAGAACATTCGAAGCAACCCCCCCAATCCCTAAATTTCGAAATTTAATAAACAAACGCCTAATTATCAACTCTACCATTTGGATTTTTGGGTTTTGTTTTTTGATTTTTCAAGGAAGTGTTTTGGTGTGATTATTGTTACCTTTATGCAGCACAAATTATTAAATGACACTAGGAAAAATATCTTTAAGAGCTCGAATATTTATGGCAATGATACTATTGGTATTAATGGCCTCAATTTTGATTGCTTTTGTAACCGTACGCCAATACAACGAAGAAGCTCAAGATTATCATAAAGACCGTCTTGATCGGAAAGAAGAAAACATAAAGCAAAGCATCGATTATACCATTCGGGAAACAACCTACCCCGTCACTACAGATAATATTCCTTTAATATTCAAAAATGAAATCTATAAGATATCTGCTATTCACAAACTACAAATTAATCTCTACGATTTAGACGGCGGGCTTTTAAAGTCTTCAAAAGCGATGATTTCCAATGACACAATCCTAAAATGTATTGATGCAGAAATTTTAAACGCATTGTCCAGCACGGCAGAACGTAAATATGTAGCAAAAAATGAAGAAAACGGCGAAACATTTTTATCGTCTTACACCTATATTACTGACACAAAATTTAAGCCCTTGGCCATTTTAAATCTACCTTATTTAGAAAACGACAATTTTTTAGATAAAGAGTTGGAAGAGTTTTTAAAACGTTTAGGCTATGCCTATATGTTCATGCTTGTAATTGCGGTCGTTTTGGCATTATTATTATCAAAGTACATAACCAAAACATTAAAAACAATTAGTGATAAAATTAAGGAAACACGTTTAGAAAAGCGTAACGAAAAAATCGAAATCAAATCTTCAACCGAGGAAATTTTAACGCTGGTTAACTCCTATAACAGTATGATTGATGAATTGGAAGAAAGTGCCGTTAAATTGGCTACGAATGAGCGGGAACAAGCATGGAGGGAGATGGCAAAACAAGTGGCACATGAAATTAAAAATCCGTTAACCCCAATGCGTTTAAGCGTACAAAGTTTTCAAAGAAAATTTGATCCAACCGACCCGCGTATTATTCAAAAAGTTGATGAATATTGTAAAACAATTATTCAACAAATTGACACTATGAGCTCAATAGCTTCAGCTTTTTCAAATTTTGCCAAAATGCCAGCACAGCAAAATGAAACCTTAAATGTAGTTGCCATAGTAAAATTGGCCATGGATATTTTTAATGAGGACTACATTACATTTCAGGCAGAAGAGAATAAAATTATTGCAAAACTGGACCGGACACAATTGATTAGAGTTGTGACCAATTTAATCAAAAATGGAATTCAATCTATACCCGATGATGCCGATGACCCCAAAATCATTGTAAATGTTGCTTCGGTGGATACTATGGTTAAAATTACGGTTCAAGATAATGGGGTAGGTATTTCAGATGAAAATAAATCTAAAGTGTTTGAACCAAAGTTCACCACAAAAACAAGTGGAATGGGACTAGGATTGGCTATGGTTAAAAATATAGTAGAAACTTATAATGGAAATATTAATTTTATATCTGAAAAGGGTAAGGGCACGACTTTTACTGTAACGTTTCCAAAAGAATAAATCATCATATTTAGTTGTCACTTTGAACATGTCTAAGAGTCAAAATAAACAATTTTTTTTATAAAATGAACTACGAGAACATCCTTTCACAAACCAACGAGGGCATTGCTACAATTACCATAAATCGTCCCAAAAAGCTCAATGCTTTAAATAGAGCCACCATTGAAGAATTGCATGAGGCATTTCAAATTGCAAATGCCGATAAAAACATTAAAGCAATTATTGTTACCGGAAGTGGCGATAAGGCCTTTGTTGCTGGGGCCGACATTGGTGAGTTTGCCAATTTTGATGTTGAACATGGCCGTAAACTTGCTGCAAAAGGGCAAGAACTATTATTTGATTTTGTCGAATACCTATCTACTCCAGTTATTGCGGCAATTAATGGTTTTGCCCTTGGAGGCGGATTGGAACTGGCTATGGCATGTCATTTTAGAATCGCAAGCGATAATGCCAAAATGGGTTTGCCAGAAGTTTCGTTAGGTGTCATCCCCGGATATGGCGGAACACAACGTTTACCCCAATTGGTAGGTAAAGGACGCGCCATGGAAATGATCATGACAGCAGGCATGATTGACGCCAATACGGCATTAAATTATGGTTTGGTAAATCATGTGACCTCTCAAGAAGAGTTAATACTATTTACGGAAAAGATTGCAGATAAAATTTGTAGAAACTCTCCCGTGGCTATAAGAAGCGCCATTAAAGCGATTAATGCCAATTTTAAGGATGGTGTAAATGGCTTCAAAGTAGAAATCAAACAATTTGGGAAGTGTTTTGGAACGGATGACTTTAAAGAGGGCACATCCGCATTTTTAGAAAAACGAAAGGCTCAATTCCCTGGCAATTAGCGGCAAAAAATAAAGATTTTTCTACATTTTGTAGCTATCAATACTATCTATTTGATGATATCTTTATGGATTGATTTCTGACTCAATCATAAAGAAAAGCTCAATAAAATGGATTCAAGCCATGCCATAAAAGGTCGTGGAGCACAAATTAACGTTCCTAATCATTTTTTAAAATTCAACCATGAAAGGAGGGATGATTTTCTTGAATTTTGTCAAATTGAAGGAGAAGACCCCGACAAGAATAAAACGCTTTACCTTGATGTTTTTCCAAAAACTATCGTAAACAAAGTTGAAAGTCCAGATGTTGGTATGATGTATTCCATGAACATGTATCAGGGTTGTGAGCATGGTTGTATTTATTGTTACGCACGTAACAGTCATGAGTTTTGGGGATATAGTGCTGGAATGGATTTTGAGAGGAGAATTTTAATAAAGAAAGATGCTCCAAAGCTGCTTGAAGAACTCTTAAAAAAGAAAAGTTGGAAAGCCTGCCCTATTGTAATGTCGGGGAATACTGATTGTTATCAACCTGCAGAACAACTATTTAAAATCACTCGCCAATGTTTAGAGGTGTTTCTAAAATATAAACATCCAGTAGGAATTATCACAAAAAATGCTTTAGTACTTAGGGACTTGGATATCCTAAAAGAATTATCAAAAAATAATCTCATAGCTGTAAACATTTCAATAACATCGTTGTCTGAAGATACCAGACGAGTTTTAGAACCCAGAACAGCAACCATTAAAAAACGGTTGGAAACTGTAAAAGTACTTTCAGAGCATGGGATTCCTGTTAATGTTATGTTGGCACCCATCATTCCATCCATTAATAGTCATGAGATTTTAGCTTTAGCAAAAGCAGTTTCTGAAGTTGGGGCATTATCCATAGCACATACGATTGTGAGGTTAAACGGAGCAATCGGAGAAATTTTTGCAGATTGGATTAGCAAAACAATGCCAGATCGAGCCGACAAAGTCTTGCATCAAATAGAAAGTTGTCACGGGGGTAATTTAAACGATAGCCGTTATGGGACACGGATGCGTGGCGAAGGAGAAATTGCCAAACACATAAATGCTATGGTAAAATTAGCTCGACTTAAATATTTTAAGGATAAAAAAATGCCAAAACTAAATACCGATTTACACGTACAATATAAAGAAGGTCAGTTAAAATTGTTTTAAAAAAAGAGAGGCCATATGGCCTCCCTTTTCACTAACTAACTAAAATTACACTAACATTCTAAAACAAATTTTCAAAGTGTCATTGTTTCTGTAAATTCTCTACCTTCGGTTTTTACAATAATTGTGTAAGTACCTTTCTTCTGCTTATCTAAAGCATAAACACGTTCTACGATTTTAGTGTCTTTAAATTTTTCAGAATGGATCAATTCATAATTGTTGTAGCCACTATAGCCATCATAATAAATTTTTACATCTAAAGGTTTGTTTTCAAATGACAATCTGGTCAAAAGAATTTTATTATCCTTAAACCTTACAATTGGTTTAAAAAATTTAATTTCTTTTTCTTTAAGAAATTCAACCTTGTTTGAGTACACTTTAAAGGGAATGACTTGAATTTCAACATCTTTGTCCAGTTCAAAATAGTAATTACCATTTGGAAGGGCCGTTAAATCAAATCCTTTATTGTACATCCCAGATTGCTCAATCAATTCTTTGTATAAAACAATGCCATTATAATCTTTAATGATTAATTGTTGTCCTTGTTTTACACTATGTATTGATAATATTGTTTTCTTAATTTCAATCTTTTTTTCAAAAGCTGAAGGTTCTGTGGCATAACTTATCATGGCAGCTAACATAGTTACCATTAGTATACCTTTTTTAACTTCTTTTTTCATGATTTGGATTTTAAAGTTTACATGACAAATGTATAGCCATATTAACTCTTAGAAAACAACCCTTTTATCCAATTTGTATGCATAATTAACTTCATGATTAAATTATGCAGACAATAATGTTAATATAGCATATAAAATTGATAAATTTGCACATATTTGATGATGCATTATATAGTAATTTTGCTATAAATCCTAAATCTAATGTTAAATATAAAACCAGCCTTTGAAAAGGTAATTCCAAGCTTTGGAAGTTCTATCTTGGTTAAGAAGCATACTGAGAATAGAAAAAAGAACAAAGCATTTTGGCATTTTCATCCCGAAATAGAATTGGTATATGTAAATCAGGGACAAGGGAAGCGCCATATAGGGAATCATTTGTCTTATTTTAACAATAGCCAACTTATATTGTTAGGCTCAAATCTGCCTCATAATGGATTTACGGATCGCCTAACCAGTAATGGATCGGAAACCTTGATACAGTTTAAACCAGATTTTCTTGGAGGCTCTTTTTTTGATACTCCAGAAATGCATGATATTGTCCAACTGTTTGAAAGAGGGAAAAAGGGAATCCTGTTTAAGCCAGAAACCAAAAAAGGTGTAGGACCAAAAATGGAAAATCTTATCAATTATAATGGATTTGACAGAATTATTAAGTTGCTTGAAATTTTAAATGATTTGGCACTATCAGAAGATTATACCTTGTTAAATGCTGATGGTTATGCATTTGAAACCAAACCACAGGATAGCATGAAGATTGATATTATTTACAAACACATCAACAGTAATTTTAAAGATCATATCAGTTTAGACGAAATAGCTGATAAGGTCAGCATGACCGTTCCAGCGTTTTGTAGGTATTTTAAGAAAGCCACCGGTAAAACCTTTACAAAGTTGGTTAATGAATACAGGGTGGTTCATGCCACAAAGCTATTGTCGGAAAGTCAAATGACGATTACCGATGTGTGTTTTGAATGCGGATTCAATAATTTTTCGCACTTCAATAAACTGTTCAATGAGTTTACAGGAAAAAGTGCTTCGGCTTATAGAAATAAAATGAAGCAAATGGTTCAATAAATTATAATGTCCCATCCCATTCGGCATAAAATTGCTTTAAATAAAGCTCCATAAATTCGTGACGGTTTTTAGCTATGTTTTTTCCAGTTTTAGTATTCATTTTATCCTTCAACAAGAATAGTTTTTCGTAGAAATGATTAATGGTTGGGCCTGCTGAAGTTTTATATTCGGCTTTGGTCATATTGAGATTTGGCTGAATTGAAGGATCATATAAAGGTCTATTTTTAAAACCACCGTAATTAAAGCAACGTGCGATACCAATAGCACCAATGGCATCTAAACGGTCTGCATCTTGAATCACTTCCAATTCTTTTGAATTAAAACCAGATTCACCATCAAGTGAGTTTTTAAAGGAGATGTGTTTGATGATATGGACTATATGTTCAATAATTGAAGAATCCACATTGAGCTTGAATAAAAATTCGCGAGCCATTTTGGGTCCAAGAGTTTCGTCGCCATCATGAAATTTACTATCTGCAATATCGTGCAATAAGGCTCCAAGTTGAACGACCAAAATATCGACAGCTTCAGTTTTAGAGATAAGCAAGGCGTTGTTGTAAACGCGTTCTATGTGGAACCAATCGTGCCCACCTTCAGCATGTTGTAGTTGCTCCTTAACAAAGACAATCGTTTTTGAAATTAGATATTCTGAATTCATCATCGGTTAAAAAAAAAAATTCCTTTCTAAATAATGGAAAGGAAATTTTTTAAAAATCATTGTGCTGTAATTATTTTAAGACAGCTGGCTCCACCCACTTAAACTGAAAGGAGTTTTGAGGAACAGTCATTCTATCTGCCAATCGCAGCATTCTAGAAGGAAGTTTCATTAGGTAATCCCTCGCTTTTTCGGCCTCATCTGTAAGTGTAGTAATATTGCCAATATCCCAACGGGCAATTAGTTTTTCCAAAATATCAATATAATCGGCAGAGGTGTAGACGCCAATTCGTTGTGCAGTATTAGAAAATTCTTCAAAAGCCGTACTAATCTTATTGCCAGACTCCCTTAAAAAATGGGCCGGCATGGTAATTTTTTGTTTCATCATGTATTGAAAGGCCAACATCATCTGGCTTGGATCTACCGCAAAGATACGCTCAACAAATTCTGAATAGGCATGATGATGTCTCATTTCGTCTCCAGAAATAATTTTACACATTTTACTCAATTGCTTATTGCTTTTTTCTTTAGCAAACTTTGCTACACGATTATGAGAAATATAAGTCGCAAGCTCTTGAAAACTTGTATAAACAAAATTTTTGTAGGGATCCCTATCGGTACCTATATCAAACCCATCTGCGATTAGATACTGCGTGGTTTTTTCAATTTCGCGCATGTTAACACGGCCAGACAGATATAAATACTTGTTTAATACATCTCCATGTCTGTTTTCTTCTGAGGTCCAATGCCTAACCCATTTTGCCCAAGGGTTTCGTTCAGATTGCCCAACACCTTCAACGTCCATGAGCCAAGATTCATAGGTTGGCAATGCTTCTTCGGTAATCATATCTCCAACTAAGACGACCCAAAAATCATAAGGTAATTCTTTAGCGAGTTCCCGAATTTCATTTACCTCATCAAAAAAGGAATCCTTTTCAGAGTTTGGTAAAAAATCAGTAGGTTGCCAAATGTTTTCAACAGGAATAAGGTATTTTTCTATTAAGGAGTCGACGTCTTTTTCCAGATGCTGCATCACTTCCAAGCGTACATTTTTTAACGACATAATATATTATATTTAAGGGCGAATGGCCTCTGTTATCGTAGTTTCAATTTTAGAAATCAAATC
>JBBKXS010000280.1:0-11867 GCA_037969605.1 Flavobacteriaceae bacterium | reverse complement strand
TTAGATGCGGCTGCATTTATTTCACAGCGCACACGATTAAACTTTAATTATGAAAGTGAACGTCTTAATGTTTACTTATCCTTACAAAATGTACGGGTATGGGGTGATGTTCCAACATTGTCTGCAACAGATGTAAATGGAATAGCCGTTCATGAAGCTTGGGCAGAGGCATTTTTGACATCTCATATATCAATGAAAATTGGTCGACAAGAAATAGTGTATGATGACCACAGACTATTTGGTAATGTTGGTTGGGCACAAACTGCAAGAAGCCATGACGCTTTAATTGCCACATTTAAACCAAATGCCAACAATCGGTTGGATTTTGGATTGGCTCTTAATGAAGCTAGCGAAACACTTTTTGAAACCAACTATAATGTAAATAATTACAAGGCCTTTCAATATGTATGGTATCACACTAATATTAAGGCCGTATCCTTAAGTTTGCTGGCACTCAATACAGGTTTTTCCTTTGATGATAATGGCGAACAAAAGGTAGATTACAATCAAACTTTAGGAGCTCATGTTGATTTCGGAAAGGGCAATTTAAAAGCCGATGCTTCTATGTATTATCAAACTGGAAAAATTGCAGATATCGATTTAAGTGCCTATAATGTCGCTTTCAATTTAAATCAAGAATTTGCCACCCATTTTAATGTTGGGTTGGGCATTGAGTATTTGTCTGGAACAGATATGAATTCTTCGGAATATAAATTAAAATCATTTACACCTTGGTTTGGAACTAATCATAAATTTAACGGTTGGATGGATTACTTTTATGTGGGTAATCATGCAAATTCGGTAGGGTTAATGGATATAAATGCCACATTGGCTTACCAAAAAGATAAGTTTTCTGCAAAATTAGTGCTTCATGTGTTTTCTGCTGCTGCAACAGTAGTTGATGGAATAGGAAGAGAAATGAGCAATGGTCTTGGAACAGAATTAGATTTGGTATTAGGTTATAATTGGACAAAGGAAATTAACTTTCAAGCTGGTTATTCACAACTATTTGCTACAGAAACTATGGAAGTTTTAAAAGGTGGAAACAGCAATATTGCCAATAATTGGGCTTGGGTTATGTTTACCTTTAAGCCGAAATTATTTTCGTACTCAAAGCTACAGGACTAGTAATATTATTTCCAAAAATTCGTCATCAAACTTGTCTCAATATCCATTTTTATGATGAAAGTTTTCTATTTGACCCATTTGAGCTTCATTAGTGTATTTCATTTTTTTTGATACAATTGTAATGCTTTAAACAAAAATCCCGGAAAGTTTTTAGGGACAACTTTCTGGGATTTTCAGAATAACTAAAATAACTAATTAAGAATATTATTAATTAAATTGTTGCTCTAGGATTATGGCTTTGGGGAATAAGATGTTATTTTCTAAATGGATGTGTAAATGCAAGTCTTTTTCAAATTCGTCCAACATGGCAAAGGTAACTTTGTAGGTGTTGCAGGCATCTGCTGGTGGATTGTAATTGTTGGATAGGGCTGCAATTTGTCTTAATCGCTCGCCTTCATGATCATGTTCTTCCATCATCAATCCTATTGGGTTTTCAACTGTCCCAAATTGAGGAGATTGTACTTTTCCATTTTCTAGATGAGCTTTTACCATTTTCTTAATAAATGGAAATAGGATGAGTTCTTCCTTTTTCATATGGGCAGCTAATGCCCTTGCGGTAGCATTAAAAAGGTCGTTTATTTCGAATAATTCGCTGTGATTCTCCCCATGAACACTGCAAAGTTTATCTAAAAATTGACTGATTACTGGGATTTTCTCTTCAACATAGCGATGATGTTTTTTTTCAATATAATCTACTAATAAATCCAAGGGCCATGATTTATAGTCAATAGATTGATCAGTTTTTAAAAGACTAATCTCTATGAGTTTGCCCAATAATTCGTTGACATCAATGTTGTTTTTATTACAAACATCCTCTATGGTTCTATTGCCTTTACAGCAAAAATCGATACCATAGTTGTTAAATACAGCGGCTGTTCTAAAATCGTCCGCTACAAATTGTCCTACTTCTTTTTGTGAATCTTTATTTAATACTTCCATTACTTTATTTATTTCGGATAATATTATCCTATTTATATTCAATTTTTTTTAGACCTTTAAAAAAGAAACTCCCGATTGAATATTCATTGCCAGTTCCTCCAGGCTTGTGTTTTCAAGCATAAATTTTAGACCTTCTCTTACTTCTTTAAAATTATCATGTACAGGACAAGGATGATTTTCATCGCAAATTTCTAATCCTAGTCCACAACCTTTATAAATTTTGTCACCATCAATGGCATTTACAATTTGAGAAAGTTTAATTGAAGCGATTTCCTTTTTATCAATTTCAAAACCACCATAAGCACCTTTTACAGAATTGATGATTTTATGTCTTACTAAGGCTTGCAGAATTTTTGCCGTAAATGCTTGGGGCGAGTTAATTTCTTCAGCAATTTCTTTAGGGCTTACACGCCTGCTATCTAAAGAATTTATAGCAATAAAAATAGTGGCTTTAATACCGTATTCGCAAGCTTTTGAAAACATAGTTGTTCTTTATTTTTATAAAAGTACGACAAAAATTTAAATAGGACAAAAATATCCTAATTAAAGTTGAAGTTGTTTTTCACTTTTGATATGAGCTAATAATAATACCAATTTTTCAATTGAAACATGGTTCATTATTACAATTTTATACCATTGGGGATCTATGTGATTATCGGGTACCAATCCAAATTTTTCTGCACTGGGTTTG
This sequence comes from Flavobacteriaceae bacterium, assembly GCA_037969605.1. Classification (GTDB taxonomy): domain Bacteria; phylum Bacteroidota; class Bacteroidia; order Flavobacteriales; family Flavobacteriaceae; genus Geojedonia. The sequence goes on along the minus strand of JBBKXS010000280.1, from coordinate 9,109 downwards.
GTGATGCATTCACTTTTTATAGTAATGATATTTGAATAGGGATTGTTGTAAAAATCAATTGATAGCATTTTCAACTGCAGGCAAAGCCATTTGGTGCGCTTTTGCAAGACATAAATTTTTTCAAACCAACCATAAGGACCATGTTTCATTAAAATCATCCAAACAGCAATAGCATTGGCACCTGAACGACTTCCTATTAAAGTAGAGTCTTGCCCTTTTATGTAGCTGGCTTCTTTAGTACTGACATAATTCATAAGCCCCTTCTTGATAATAAAGATCCCAGTCCCATAAGGCGCTTGTGCCATTTTATGGGCATCCAACGTCACAGAAGTAACATGTTCATTCAGAAAATTCAAATTGTTGTTCTCATTTGCAAAAGGATAATAAAACCCACCAAATGCTCCATCAATATGTATTTTGAAGGTTACGCTACACACTTTTAGACTTTTAACATATAGATCAATATCGTCCACACTTCCAAACATGGTAGTCATCATATTGGCAATGACGATAAAGTATAATTTGCCATGGTCTTTAGCTTGATTAATTTGAGTTATTAGGCATTCATTTGAAACCAATCTTTGATCTTTATCAACTGGAATTTTATAAATGGAAATAGAAAGCAAATTACTAGCTTTATCAAAAGAATAATGGCTGTCCTCACTACATAAAACACATATTTCATCCAGTTTTGCCTGAAACTCTTGCATAAAATAATTTCGATAAATCCAAACGGCCTGTATGTTAGCTTCGGTGCCACCAGAGGCCACGTAACCATCATGACTATTCGGTTGTCCCTTTAAGATATCAACAGCACATAATTCAATAAGTTCTTTCTCTATATGTTGTGTTCCAGAGAAAAACCCTTCTGAACTGCCGAGAGTATGGCAACCAATATGATTCGGGTTTTTTACCAATGAAGTCATAAAGGGTGCTTCTTTAAGAAAGGCTTCGTCTTGCGAAAACACCTCTTCATCCAAATGCGAAGCGGGTATGCCCAATATGTTTTGGGTATTGTAGTTTAGATTTTTATCAAGTGCCTTAAAAATGTACTTTTTAATCCCGTCTTGCGATTTTTTATTCCAAATTTTCATTTGCTCATTTATACCTTATGCAAAAGTCATAAATGAGTGGTCTTTATAATATGATATTTGTCATGCTTTCTTTATTTTTACGCGACTTCTAATATTAATTATGTACATGTGTAATCAATTTCATTTCAATTATTTAAGAATAATCAAACCCATATAATTTAATGTTTGAAGAAGATAAAGATGTTTTTAAGGTGCTTTTTGAAGCTGTATCGGAAGGTGTTATTGTGGTAGATACACATCAAAAAATTGTAGCTACCAATGCATCGGCAGAACGCATGTTTGGCTATAAGAAAATAGAACTTGTAAACCAAGAGCTTAATATTTTAATTCCTCAAAAATACCGTGCTACCCATGGGGCTCATGTTGATGGCTTTATGGAGCAAAAGGAAAGCAGGCAAATGGGGCGTGGTCGCGATTTGTTTGGAGCTCATAAAGATGGAAGTGTATTTCCGGTTGAAGCAGGTTTAAATCCGTTAGAAATTGTTGGTAAATCTTTTATAATGGCTTTGGTTATTGATATTTCTATACGTAAACAACAAGAGATTCGATTACAGGAGCTTAATGCCGAATTAGAAGGGAAAGTCAAAGAACGCACCAAAGCATTAAGTAAAACTGTTGAAGAATTAAAAATAGTAAATACTGAAAGAGATGCAGAAATTAAAAAGCGTATTGAAGCTCAAAATAAAACTAAGAACGCCTTAAAAAAAGAAAAGGAGCTTAACGAATTAAAAACTAAATTTTTATCGTTAGTGTCTCATGAATTTAAAACGCCTTTAAGTGGTGTTTTAACTTCGGCCATGTTATTGGGGAAGTATAAATTAACCGAACAACAGGAAAAACGTGATAAGCACATAAAAACAATTTCGGACAAAGTACATTACCTCAATAATATTTTAAACGACTTTTTGTCCATCGAAAAATTAGAAACAGGAAAAATTAGTTATAAGTTCAGCACTTTTAAAGTAAGTAAAGTGGTGAATGAAGTGGTTTATAATGCCAACATGCTATTAAAAGAAGGGCAAAAAATAAACTATCCAGAGAATATTGATGACTATTCCATGTTTCAAGACGAAAAAACTGTAGAGTTGGCATTGTCAAACTTAGTGCATAATGCTATAAAGTATTCATCTGAAAATACAATAGTCGATTTTCAAATTAAGCAGGATAAAATAAATACCACTTTTAAAATAAAAGATAATGGTATTGGCATTCCTATTCATGATCAAAAACTGATATTTAATCGTTATTTCAGGGCTGAAAATGCACTACTTACTCAAGGAACAGGAATTGGATTGAATATAGTGAAAAGCCATTTAGAAAATTTAGGAGGTACCATATATTTTGAAAGTGAAGAGAACAAAGGCAGCTTGTTTACATTTATAATACCTAATAAAGCAAAACAATGAAACGTATATTGTTAATAGAAGATGATGTTGTTTTAAGAGAAAATACAGCAGAATTATTAGAACTATCAGAATACCATGTAACTACAGCACCCAATGGTAAAGTAGGCTTAGAAATAAGTAAAACCAGTTTGCCGGATATTATTGTTTGTGACATAATGATGCCCGAAATTGATGGTTATGGTGTATTAGAAGCATTGGCTAAAAATGAAAATACCAAACACATTCCTTTTATATTTTTATCGGCAAAAACAGAGCGTAAAGATGTTAGAAAGGGTATGGATTTAGGGGCAGACGATTATATAACCAAACCTTTTGAAGAAGAGGAACTTATAAGTGCCATTGAAAGTAGGTTAGCTAAAGCCGCTATCTTAAAAGATAGAAGTGATATTTTGGACGATAAGGATTCTGATAATGTAGAAGAACTTAGAACGCTTAACGACCTAAAGAATTTTTTTGATGATAATGGCAATGAAATAACCTATTCAAATGGCGAGGTGGTTTATGAGGAAGGACAACATTCCAATAACATATTTTTAATATCTAAGGGGTTGATAAAATGCCATAAACTAGATGAACAAGGAAAAGATTTAACAACAGCTTTGTATAAAGAAGATGATTTGTTTGGTTATACATCTTTTACTCAAAACATGCCCTATCAAGAAACTGCTACCGCCATAAAAGATTCAAAAGCTATTGCGCTTTCTAAAACAGAACTTATAGATGTCCTTAATACTAATCATAAAGTAACTTTAGAACTCGTACAATTATTAACCGACGATTTATCTGTTGTAAAAGAGCAATTGTTACAAATGGCCTACAGTTCGGTTAAAAAAAGAACAGCGACCACTATACTAAAATTTGCCGAAAAACTTGACTATAAACCCGATGATTCCATAAAGATTTCGCGAAACGATTTAGCCAGTGTTGCTGGTATAGCTACAGAAAGTTTAATCAGAACGTTATCAGGCTTTAAAGATTTAGGAATAATTGAAATTGAAGGTAGAAATATTAAAATTTTAGATATTAATAAACTTAAACAAATCACTTAATTTTTAAAAATAAAGTCGAAATATGATAATGGTCATGTTTCATTAAGCCTCATGCTTTTAAATTTGTTTTTTTAGAGACAAATGGGCATGAAGAATATTTTAATACCAACAGATTTTTCTGAAAATTCGTGGAATGCAATAGAATACGCACTTCGTTTTTTTAGTAAATCTTCTTGTAATATTTATTTATTACATGTTACTACTGTAAACGATTTTGCTCGTCTGGAAATAACTCAAAACTCATCAAAAGATATTCCTACAGAAATACTTATAAAACCTTCTAAAAACCTTCTACAAGAAACTTTAAAGCGTATAAAAAAATTAACAATAAGTGGGAATCATAAGTTTTTTACATTAATAGATAACACTTATCTTATTAATTCCATTAGAAAGCATGTAGTAGAAAAGCGCATAGATCTTATTGTAATGGGAACAAAAGGAGCTTCAAGAATAGAAAAACTAGCTATTGGAAACAATACAGGCGATGTGATAACAAAAGTAAAATGCACAACATTAATTGTTCCAGAAAACGCCAAATATGAAAAGATAAAAGAGATTGTGTTTCCAACAGATTTTTCAATTTTTTACCACCCAGAAACCTTACAGCCAATAATAGATATTATTCAGGAAAATAAGGGAACTATTAACGTGCTTTATGTTAATAAACAAATTGTTAAGCTTAATGAAGATCAACAAAAAAATAAGGAATATTTAGACGATTATTTTACTAATTATAAGCATAGTTTTCATTTGTTAACCAACAAGAATATAGAGAATGCCGTACAACAGTTTGTAGACGATAGAGGCATTAATTTAGTAACTATGTTGGCTAAAAATCTTAATTATTTTCAGCGAATATTGTTTCATCCCGTAGTTAATGAGATTAGTTATTATAAAAATGTGCCTTTTTTAGTTTTACATTAAAACGATTGTATTGCAAATCTTTATGATGTTTTAATTTTTTTTAACCTTCAAATACCAAGAATGGGAACGTGTGAACAATGTATTATAAAACAATTCAATTCTTTAAAGGCGCTGACCAAAGATGAACTGTTGCGGATTTCTAACTGTAAGATCACTAAAACAATAAAACGAGGAGAAATTATTTTTAATGAAGGGGATAAGATCAATGGGGTCTACTGTGTCAAGGATGGGATTTGTAAATTATCTAAATTAAGCGAAAACGGAAAAGATCAAATTGTAAAATTATATTTTAAAGGTGATTTGTTGGGTCAGCGTTCAATTTTAGGAGAAGAAACTACTAATTTGACAGCAACAGCTTTGAACGATATGGAAGTTTGTTTTATACCAAGGGCAGAAATTTTAAGTGATTTAGAAAAAAACCCCAATTTTTCGTTTGAAGTTTTAAAGCAAATGGCTCAAGACTTAAAGGATTCTGACAATACCATAGTTAATATGGCACAAAAATCGGTAAGAAGACGTTTAGCTGATACCCTAATTTATTTATTTACCAATTTTGGTGTTGATAAAGATTTTTTTTTAAATATTGTTTTATCACGAGAAGATTATGCCAATGTAGTGGGTACTGCCACTGAATCTGCAATTAGGATTCTATCCCAATTTAAAAATGAAGGTTTAATTTCCACTTCAGGCAAACAAATAAAAATTGAGAATATTGAAGGCTTAAAACGTGTAGAATAAAAAAAACGCTCTGTATTCCAGAGCGTTTTTTTATAAGTTTAATGAGTTTCTGGCTCTATTTCTGCATTGGGCATTTCGCCATCTATAGGTTGATTTTCTTTTTTCAAATAGACATCCAAAAATTTTAAAATCCTGCTATAGGCTTCAATTTGGTTTTCCTTTTTAACAAAACCATGGCCTTCATCATCAAAAAGAACATACTCTACAGGGACTCCATTTTTTCTCACTCCAGCAACAATCTCATCTGATTCTACCTGTAGCACTCTAGGATCTTTAGAGCCTTGCAATACTATAAGTGGTTTAGTGACCTTATCGGTATGGAACAGAGGAGAAATACGTTTTAATCTTGTAGAATCGGCCGAATATGGATCTCCTAATTCTAAATACAAAGATGCTCTAAACGATTCCCAATATGGCGGAATACTTTTAAGTGTTCGCATCCAATTGGTTACTCCAAACAAATTAACACCAACATCAAATTCTTCGGGTGTATATGTAAGTGCGGCCATGGTCATATAGCCACCATAAGAACCGCCAATGATGCCTATTTTTTCACCGTCTATTTCAGGTTGTTTTGCTAACCAGTTCTTTCCTTCAACACAATCTTGTAAATCTTTCTCACCGTGATTTAAGTCATCCATTTGATAAAAAGTTTTTCCATATCCACTGCTTCCTCTATTATTGACCGCTAAAACGGCATAACCGTGATTAACCATGTATTGCATAAGTGAACTAAAGTTTTGACGTGTCTGTCCACCTGGTCCACCATGAACATAAACCATTGCAGGAACTTTTTGGTCTACCGATGCTTGGTGAGGAAGGTAATATATGGCAGGAATTTCTGTACCATCAAAAGATTTAAATCGAATAACTTTTGCAGTTACCAAATCGTTTTCATCGATGTCATCATTTAAAACATCGGTTATTTTGTATTGTTCTTTTGTTTCAAAATTATAGGTATATAAATCGGAAGGGCTTTTAGAACCTCCAACATACATACGCATCCATTTTTCATCGTCAGAAAATGAAACACTAGTTATACTTTTATCCCCAAAATCTGGCAAATCTATAGGTTCCATTGTTTTGGTGCTCATTACTTCAATAACATTTTTACCATCGTCATTTACATAAACTACCATATAAGTTCCCTTGTCGGTAAAACCTGCACCACTTATATCCCAAGATTTTTCTAACACTTTTGATTTTTCTTTGGTGCTAATATCATATTTCATAAGGTAAGCAAACTCTGAACCATCATCTGTGGTGTAATAAAAGGTTGAATTATCAACTGAAAAATCTTCAGCCGAATTTCCGCTTTGATTTCCATTGATTTTTATTTTTTCATTCCTACTGATATCATAGATAAACAAATCGCTGTCATTAGTATTAAGTGATTTTGCTAAAGCAATATAATTTTTATCTTTTGAAATACCTCTAAAATCCAATCCATCATTATTTTGATATATGAGTTTAGATTTAAAATTATTAATAGGCATTTCATAGACATCAAAATAGCGCGCATCGCGTTTATTTGAGCCATAATAAAAACCTGTTTTATCTGCGGTCCAACCATAGAAAGATGATTTTGCTCCTTTTTCGGGAGTTACATCGGTTATTTTACCATCCAAATCTCTAACAAATAAATGGTCAATTTCGTCACCGTTACCATCAGCACTTAATAGCATTCGCTCATCATTAGGGAAATAGGATTCTGCAAATATTGATGTACTATCCGACTGTGTGATAGATGTAAAATCTCCACCTTTTGTAGGGACGGTATACACATTGTAAATTCCTGAACGATTACTTAAAATTAATAATTTTAAATTGTCAGGTGAGAAGCTTCCGCCACCAATTGCTTCATTGTCCATAAACTGTTCAATAGTGTATTGCCCAACAGTAACGGCAGTAGTGTCGTTCTGTTTAGTATCCTTTTTACAAGACACTAAAAGAACAATTAGACATAATGTTAATAGTTGTTTCATTTGTTTTTATTTAGTTGATTTTAATTCAATTTGAAGGATTTAACTTCTTTAAAAGGATTGGGTTGTAATTGTTCCATTTTGGTTTGATACGGTTTCCACTCGTCACTAAAAAAGGCATTTGTTTTATCGAGAGCTTCATTAACAGCATTTTCTGCATGCTTAATTAAGGTGTTTTCTGTTGAGGTCAATCCGGTTTGTCTCGAACTCACATATGAATTTGCAGTCGTTATCCTTTCGTTTACATTAATGACCGATATGCTTGTAATACCTTGACGTTTGTCTTCTTTTCCTAAATAAAGATCTACTATATCATCAATTTTTTTAATGATATCTTTTGATGCTTTTATATCTTCCTTATAATTTTCCTTATCCAATTTTTTTAAATCCGACTGAAATTTTTCAGCGATTTGTTTGCTTTCAATTAGTTGTTTTACGGCATCGGCGATTATTTGTTGCAAAGTTTCTAATTTTTTAGAACCGTCATAAACCTGATTTGTATTCGCCATTGAAACCTCTAACCTTGGATCGGTTCTTACTGTAATTTGTGTTTCCGAAGTTTGATCGCCATAACTCATCAATGCTCTATATGTTCCTGGTTTAACTCTAACACCGCTGGGTTCAATTAAAGATTTGCTAATTGTTCGTGACGGGCTTGAAACTCCAGCTTCATCCATATTCCATATCCATTTATGAATTCCGGATTCTTTAGGTGCTTTTTGCTTTAAGGTTCGGATTAATCTAGTGCCATCATAAATTTTCAGGGTTAATGTATCTGATTGTGCGATTTTTTCTTCCTTCTTTTCAGAATCATCTTCTTCTTCATCTTCAATTTTTTCATCGTCAGTTTTTTCATCAACCTGTGCATAATAAGATAATCGCACTCCAGAAGCTCTATTTTCTCCATTATATAATGCATCTCCTCCAAACCTGGTCCCTGTGGCTTGTTGATAGGCAGCTTGATAAGCAGTTGAAGGCTGGAACAATTCTAGTTTTTTATTAAGCACTTGACTGTTTTTTGCTATTGCTCTTAATGGTCTAATATCATCTAAAACCCATGCAGCACGGCCAAATGTGCCAATAACCAAGTCATGTTCACGTGGGTGAATCACCAAATCCTTTACTGAAACCGTCGGAAAACCTTCCGTCCATTTCGTCCATTTTTCCCCGGCATTAATAGAAATATATAAACCATCATCGGTTCCTAAAAACATTAAATTCGGTTCTTCTAAATCTTCGACAATAGATAATGTATAACTATTAGCATCACTACCATCAACAATACGCTGCCAAGTCTTGCCATAGTCTTTAGTTCTATAAGCATAGGGTGTAAAATTAAAGCGTCTATAATCGTTAGCAATTAATAGTGCTTCACCTTTGTTTTTATTTGAAGCTTTAATTTGCGGAATCCAAATTCCAGCAGGTAATCCTTTTATATTTTTCGTTACATCTGTCCATGACGTGCCACCATTTTGAGTATAATGTACCCGGCCGTCGTCTGTACTGGCCCAAAGCATATCCTTTTCTAAAGGTGAAGGCTCAATAACTAAAATAGTGCAATGGTTTTCTGCACCAGTGGCATCCATTGTTAAACCACCGCTTTCGTGTTGTTTTAATTTTTCAGGATTATTGGTTGTTAAATCTCCTGAAATGATAGTCCAGGCCAATCCTTTATCTGTCGATTTATGTACAAATTGACTTCCGAAGTAAATAGTACTATTATTAAAAGGATCTATATTTATAGCAGAATTCCAATTAAAACGCAGTTCTACTTTAGGATCAGGATAAGTTGGTTTAACATAAAGATTATTACCAGTTTGCCAATCATATCGGAATACAGTCCCTTGTTGATACATGGTCCAACCATATCGAGAATCGTCTTTATCCGGAACGACATCAAATCCGTCACCAAACGA
>JBBKXS010000279.1:0-2644 GCA_037969605.1 Flavobacteriaceae bacterium | reverse complement strand
GCCTTTATATTTACTATTCTTCCTATATTCTTTTTATACTGCCTGCTATTATTTAAGGGCGTCGTAGCTCCAGATGAAGTCACTTCTAAAGAAAAATCGTGTTCTTCTCGATCTATATTATGTTCTATTGCACGACTTATATACATGCAATCTTCGACAAGAACCCCATTGTCTCCGTCAATAACTATTTTAATGGCATTATTTTCTAAAACATTAAAGTCAATTAAAAAAAGATCTTGTCTTTCTTCAAGGCTTTTATCAAGTAATGTTTTAACTGTTTCTTTGAACATTTTTTAGTATAAAAAGAGGGGACTTTTGTCCCCTCAATTTTCTATTTCCCATACAACGCTGCAAATATACAATATTAATCTTGATATTTACAACTGTTAAATATCCTTTAAAGGTAAAAACTAAATTCCTGTTTTGTTATAATAATTAATCAGAAATTTTGTTTTTTTGTGTTGGCCTACTAGGGCTCGAACCTAGACTCTTCTGGACCAAAACCAGACGTGTTGCCAGTTACACCATAGGCCATTACCTCAATTGAGGCTGCAAATTTAGAACAAAGTTTTGTTTACACAAACAATATCAACAGAAAATAATAGCAAACCCTTAACGTTTCCTTAAAAACTTTCTAGCGTAATTTATTTATTCTTAAATTCGCCATCGAAAACAAACAATGGTCATGACACACTTCAATTTTAAAAAGTGGAATACAATTTTAGGTTGGTTCGTTTTTTTAATAGCATTAATTACATATAGTTTAACGGTAGAACCCACTGTTAGTTTTTGGGATGCTGGCGAGTATATATTAACCTCATCTAAACTTCAGGTTGGTCATCCACCCGGAGCGCCATTCTTTCAAATGTTGGGTGCTTTTTTCTCTTTATTTGCCACTGATCCTTCTCAAATTGGGCTGATGCTTAATATGATGAGTGCCGTGGCAAGTGCGTTTACTATTTTATTTATGTTTTGGTCAATCACTATTTTATTGCCAAAATTAGTAGTTAAGACTAAAATAATTTCAAAAACACAAGATCAAGCAATATTAGGCGCGGCTTTGGTAGGGAGTTTAGCCTTTACTTTTACAGATTCCTTTTGGTTTAACGCTGTAGAAACAGAAGTATATGCTATGGCCACTCTTATTATGGCGCTTTTATTCTATTTGGGATTGCGATGGGAACAAGATATGGACGAACCCAGAGGAAACAAATGGCTTATTCTTATAGCTTTTATTACTGGACTTTCATTTGGAGTGCATTTTATGGGATTACTTACTATTCCCGCTATTGGTCTCATCTATTTTTTTAAGAATTATAAAGACATTACCATTAAGAAATTTATTATCGCCAATATTGTCGTTGTCGCTATATTGCTCTTTATTTTTAAACTTTTACTTCCAACAACTCTTAAGTTTTTTAGTGCTTCCGAATTGTTTTTTGTGAACAACATAGGGTTGCCTTTTTATTCCGGATCTGTAGTTGCCGGTTTAGTTGCCATTGCTTTGTTTTACTATGGAATACAATACACGATAAAAAAGCAGTACACTCACGCGAACACTTTATTGCTTTGCATTCTTTTTATCTTTTTTGGCTTCTCGTCCTGGATAATGCTTCCTATTCGAGCTAATGCTAATGTTGTTATTAATGAAAATAATCCTTCAAGTGCTAGGGAGTTATTAGCCTATTATAATTTAGAGCAATACCCTAAAACATACCTTTTTTATGGGCCTCAATTTACCGATCAGTATTCGGGAGAAGACAAAAACAATCCTTATTCTGATGCCAAGCCTAAATATGAGAAGGATCATGAAAATGGGAAGTATATTATTGTTAATGATTATAAAAATGCTATACAAAATTATAATTCTGACCATGCTTCAATATTACCAAGAATGTGGAGCGCGGAACACGCTGAAAACTATATGTTGTATTCCGGTTATTTAGATTTCAATATTAAATCTGAATATCAAATGCAAAATGAATTGAGAACGGCGGTTCTAGAATTTAAAAATAAGGTTTCAGAAGGAAGTGTAGATTATGAAGACTATCATAAATTTTTAAGAGAATTTGGCCGATATCTAGATATAGAAAAACCTTCGCTGGGACATAATATTGCCTATATGCTAGAGTACCAATTAGGCTATATGTATTGGCGCTATTTTATGTGGAATTTTGCTGGGAGACAAGACGATATTCAAGGTAAATACGATATGCATGGTAATTGGATAAGTGGTGTAAAGTTTTTAGATGAGATACATTTAGGAATGTCGCAAGACGGTTTGCCAAGTGATGTTCTTAATAACAAAGCTCGAAACACCTATTACTTTTTACCTCTAATTTTAGGCCTTATTGGCTTATTTTTTCTATATAATAGAGATAAAAAACTATTTTGGGTTATGTTGGTTTTCTTTCTATTTACAGGACTTGCCATACAAGTTTATACCAATGTACGCCCATTCGAACCTCGTGAACGAGACTACTCGGTTGTAGGTTCTTTTTATATATTCGCTATGTGGATTGGGTTTGGGGTTTATGCCCTATTTGACATCTTAAGAAAATACAGTAAACATAAATTTCTAGCTCCAGTAATAACACTTATATGTCTGGTATCGGTGCCTTTATTATTAGCTGTAAACAATTGG
>JBBKXS010000278.1:0-6764 GCA_037969605.1 Flavobacteriaceae bacterium | reverse complement strand
GCTTCTGAAGCGACTTTTATATCATTTTCGACCGATCGGGTCAAACCACAAACAGTAGTATTTTTAATCAGTTTCGAAATAGCTTCAACCGATTTAAAATCACCCGGGCTTGAGACAGGAAAACCAGCTTCAATGATATCTACTCCCAACGCTTCAAGTTGTTCTGCAATAACCAGTTTTTGCTCTGTGTTCAGCTTGCAACCTGGAACCTGTTCACCATCACGAAGTGTAGTATCGAATATTTGTATGTGGTTTTTTGACATTTAAATGATTTAAAATTTCAATTAATATGCTAAATTATATTTTGATTTTAGAATACCGTAACTTTGTTTTGAATAACTTACGACGTTCAAATACAGAATATTGTTTTAAAAAACTGACAATCAATTATATAAATTTATTTTTCGTTGATAACTAAGGACCAAAAAGACAATCTATTTTTACTCATAAAATCATTGACCAAATCAGAAAAGCGTCAATTTAAATTATATGTTGGACGATTAGATGTCAATACAGATTCCAAATTTTTGAATTTATTTAACCTGTTGGACAAGTCCAACGTGTATGATGAGTATGCCATTATTAAAAGCGGAATCGTAAAAAAACAACAATTGGCAAATGTAAAAGCACATTTGTACAAGCAGATTTTAATTAGTTTAAAACTTAATCCTCTGCACCAAAACATACGTTCCCAAATTAGGGAACAGTTGGATTTTGCTTCCATTTTGTACCATAAAGGGTTATACAAGCAAAGTTTAAAAATTCTAGATAAGGCAAAAGAAACAGCCATTGTAAATGAAGAAAAAAATCTTGCCTATGAAATTGTAGAACTCGAAAAGGTCATCGAGTCCCAATACATTACCAGAAGTATTAGTAGTCGGGCAGACGAATTGTCTATTCAGGCCAAAGAGTTAAGCAAGTTGAATGTGATTACCAGTAAACTGTCCAATTTGTCATTGCAGTTATATGGAATTTTCCTTAAAACAGGATATGCCAAAAATGAAGAAGAGGCAACAATAATTACTAATTATTTTAATAAAAGGCTTCCAAAATATTCCATCAAGGAAATAGGCTTTAGAGAAAAATTATGGTTATACAAAGCCCATTTATGGTACAGTTTTTTAATGCAGGATTTCCGGAATTGTTTCAAATATGCTTCAAAATGGGTCGATTTGTTTTATGAACAACCCGAAATGACCCAACTTAATCCTGTTTTTTTTCTTAAGGGAAATAATTATTTATTAGAGACCTTGTTTTTGTTGAATGATAAAGAAAAATTTGAAGCAGCATTGTTGAAATTGGAGAACAATGTTAAAAGATCTTCGTTTCCTAGAGATGAAAATGTGGAATCCTTGGGATTTCTCTATATAAGCTTGAACAAGATAAATTTTCATTTTATTGATGGTAGTTTTAAAGAAGGATTAAATCTAATCCCTATAATTGAAACCGAATTACAAAAGTTTAAAAATAGAATAGACGAACACCACATCATGACTTTTTATTACAAATTTGCTTGTCTTCATTTTGGTGCAGGGAACAATAAAGAGTGTATTGGTTATTTAGATAAAATAATTTCTAACAAGACCTTGACGATGCGTGAGGATTTGTTGTGTTTTTCAAGGGTTTTGAACTTGGTTTCACATTACGAAGCCGGTTTGGATTATCACTTGGAATCTTTATTGAAGAGCACCTACAAGTTTTTAATTAAAATGGACGATCTGCACGAAGTACAAAAAGAAATGATAAAATTCATCAAGGGGCTTCAGGACATTTATCCACACGAACTTAAAAATGCATTCAAGGATCTACTTGAGAAGTTAAGACAGTATGAAGATCATCCTTATGAGCGTCGAGCGTTTCTTTACTTGGACATTATTTCTTGGTTAGAGAGTAAGATTGAAAACAAACCTGTTGGCGAAATCATAAGAAATAAATATCTCTTAAAAAAAGGGCTGTGATTTCAGTTTATCCACAATAATTTCAAAAACTTTAGAAAAAAGTCAATGAATATTTGGATATTAAATTTTTCTAACGCAATATTTGCGCTTACAAAGTTCAATCACTTATTGAAAAGTTATCAAGAAAGGTGGAGGGATTAGACCCTTTGAAACCTTAGCAACCCTTTAGTCATAAAGAAGGTGCTAAATTCTACTTAATTACCTTATGGTATTTGGATAGATAACAAAATGAAATTACACAATTGTAATTCCCTTTTTTCTTTTTAACATCTTCTTTTAAGTCGCTTTTTAAGCAGCTTTGCTGTATTTTTTTAATGATTTAATCAAGAACGTTTGGGCAAGTCCACAACGTAGGAATGAAAAAACAACTTTAAATTTTAGAGGCAAGCCTCAGAATATTAAAACCCACCGGTGGGAATGAAAGCACTTAATTATATATCGATTGACAAATTTGCCCTAGAGAACGGGGTTCAATTACCCATTCAATTGTCTTATGAAACCTTTGGAAAACCTTTACATGAGGCACCAATTGTGTTGGTAAATCACGCACTTACGGGCAATAGTAACGTGGCTGGAAAAAACGGTTGGTGGCTGGATTTGATAGGCGAGGATAAAGTGATAGACACCAAGGTTTACACCATTTTGGCGTTTAATATACCTGGTAATGGTTACGATAGTTTCGTTATTGAAAACTATAAAGACTTTGTGGCAAGAGATATCGCGAAGATTTTTTTGCTGGGTTTGGAAAAGTTAAAAGTCAATAAACTTTTTGCTCTTATTGGTGGATCTTTGGGTGGTGGCATTGCTTGGGAAATGGCCGTTTTATCACCTAAATTATCAGAACATTTAATTCCTGTGGCAACCGATTGGAAGTCTACTGACTGGTTAATCGCCAATTGTCAAATTCAAGAGCAGTTTTTGACCAATTCCAATAATCCTGTTCATGATGCCAGAATGCATGCGATGTTGTGTTATAGAACGCCAAAGTCTTTTAAAGAGCGTTTTCAGCGCGGTAAGAATGATGATTTGGAAATTTTTAATGTAGAGAGTTGGCTATTGCACCATGGCAAAAAATTGCAGGAACGTTTTCAATTGTCCGCTTACAAATTAATGAACCAACTGCTTAAAACCATTGATGTTACAAAAGGAAGAGGAGATCATGTCAATATTCTCGATATCATCAAATCCAATATTGTGATTGTGGGTGTAGACTCTGATTTGTTTTTTACAGCAGAAGAAAACCGGGAAACTCAAAAGAAAATGGCAGTAACGCATCCCAATGTGACCTATAGTGAAATCAATTCCGACCATGGTCATGATGCCTTTTTGATAGAATTTGAACAATTGGAAAAAATTATAGAACCTATTTTTAGACCTAATTCGGTACATAAAAGAATGAAAATATTAAAGTTTGGAGGAAAATCCTTAGCCAATGGAGAAGGTCTTGAACGCTCGATTTCGATTATCAAAAGGAAAGTTGAAGAAGGCGAGAAGATTGCAGTCGTGGTTTCGGCAAGAGGAAATGCGACCGATGAACTGGAAGCCTTGTTAAAGAAAGCTTCAAAAAAGAAAGATTATCAAGACGATTTTTTAGCTTTTAAAAACTATCAAATAGAACCCTTAAAAGACATTGATTTTGATGAAGAATTTTCTGCTTTGCAAAACCTGTTTGAAGGAGTCAGGTTATTGGGAGACTATAGTGACAAAATTAAAAGCGAGGTTCTTGCTTTTGGCGAACTATTGGCAGTAAAGTTGATATCAAATCTATTAAAAAAGGAAGGTATCAATGCCAATGCCACCGATGCCAGAACCCTGATTAAAACCGAAGGCGAGTATAATAACTCCAAACCCATACAGAACCTGTCCAAAGAAAAAGTTGTCAACTATTTTAAGACCTTCAACGGTTCAACAGTTAACATAGTTACAGGATTTATTGGTTCAAACTTGAACAACGAAACCACTACTTTGGGGCGTAATGGAAGTAATTATTCGGCTGCTTTATTGGCCAATTATTTGGATGCTGAAGAATTACAGAACTATACTCACGTCAATGGTATTTATACTGCCAATCCTGAGTTGGTTCCCGATGCTCAAAAAATAAGGGAATTGTCCTTTAGCGAAGCCAATGAGCTGGCTAATTTTGGCACTAATCTTTTACATGCCAAAACCATTATTCCACTTGTTGAAAAGAACATCAACCTTCGTATTTTAAACACTTTTAATCCAGAGGATGAAGGGACTTTGATTACAGCTAAAACGAGTTCAAAAGAAGTGACTTCTTTATCGGTGTTGGATAATGTTGCCTTGTTAAATTTGGAAGGTCGTGGGTTATTGGGGAAAGTGGGAGTTGATGCCCGGATTTTTAGGGCCTTGAGCAATCATAATATTAGTGTGAGCATCATTTCCCAAGGCTCTTCAGAACGAGGCATTGGTTTAATCATCGATGCTAACAAAGCGACTTTGGCGGTCATTGCATTGGAACGTGAATTCGAAAATGAATTTTATACTCAGGATGTCAATAAAATTGGAATTATTGATGATGTCTCGGTCATTTCGATTATCGGGATTGAATTGAGTTCCTTTCATAAACCTTTTAATGCTTTGATTAAAAATCAGATTACGCCTTTGCTTTTCAACAATACGGTAACTGGCCGCAATGTGAGTTTAGTGGTTAAAAAAGACCAGTTGCATAAAGCGGTTAATGTCATCCATGGTGAGATTTTTGGTATTTCCAAAAAAATCAATATAGCCATATTTGGTCATGGATTGGTTGGTGGCGCATTGATCAACCAAATTTTAAAGTCTAAAGATGAAATAGAAAAACGAAAAGGGATTAACTTAAATGTATTCGCCATTGCCAATTCCAAAAAGGTTATTTTCAATAGGAATGGAATTTCCAAACATTGGAAAGACGACCTAAAACAAGAATCCAAATCTTATGTACTTCAGGACATTATTGACTATGCAAAAACACATCATCTGGAAAATCTCATTGCGGTGGACAATACGGCCAGCTCCGATTTTTATCAAAACTATATTCCATTGATTGAAGAAGGTTTTGATCTGGTGTCTTCCAATAAAATAGCGAATACCATTTCACATTCGTTCTATACGGTTTTAAGGGAAAAGCTCAAGGAAAACAACAAGAATTATTTATATGAAACCACGGTTGGTGCTGGACTGCCGTTGATTGATACTATAACCTTATTGCATGAATCTGGTGAAAATATTACACGCATTAGAGGTGTGTTTTCTGGTACCTTGAGTTATTTGTTCAATAATTTTTCGGTTCAGGATAAGCCATTCAGTACCGTCATACAGGAGACCATTGATAAAGGATTTACGGAACCCGACCCAAGGGAAGATTTTTCAGGGAATGATGTGGCAAGAAAGCTCTTGATTTTGGCTAGGGAGTTGGATTTGCATAATGAATTTGAAGATGTGTCTATTGAAAATTTAATCCCAGAAGCCTATCAAAACATCCCAAGACAAGACTTTTTACAACAATTAAATGTGCTGGACGAACAATATCAAAAGATTAAAGACCAACAAAAGGAGGGTCATGTTTTAAGATATATTGGGGATTTATCAGGCGATTTATCCAAAGACAAAGGCAATCTTGAAGTTAAACTGGTGTCTATCCCAGAAGACAGTACACTTGGGCATATAAAAGGTTCGGATGCTATTTTTGAAATTTTCACGGAATCGTATGGAGAACAGCCCATTGTCATTCAAGGTGCCGGAGCGGGAGCTGAAGTTACGGCTAGAGGCGTTTTTGGTGATATTTTGAGACTATCAAAACATATTAATTAATAATTTTCTGGTCTGTCACTTCGAGCGCAGTCGAGAAGTAAGACCATTTATAAATTAAGTCATGAGCAAAGAACAACATTTTGAAACCGATGCCATTCGCACCCAATTGGAGCGAACCCAATTTTTGGAACATTCAACCCCTTTATATCTGTCCTCAAGTTTTGTGTTTGAGGATGCCGAAGATATGCGAGCGTCCTTTACAGAAGAAAAGGAGCGTAATATCTACAGCCGATTCACCAATCCGAACACCTCAGAATTTGTGGACAAAATCTGCATACTAGAAGGTGCCGAAGCGGGTTATGCTTTCGCCACAGGCATGTCGGCGGTGTTTTCAACCTTTGCGGCTTTGCTGAATTCGGGTGATCATATTGTTTCTGCCAGTAGTGTGTTTGGTTCAACCCATACTTTGTTTACTACTTATTTCCCAAAATGGAATATCGAAACCAGCTATTTCAAGGTCAATGAACCTGATAAAATTGAAAGCTTAATCAAGCCCAACACCAAAATTTTATATGCTGAAACACCGACCAATCCAGCCGTTGATATTTTGGATTTGGAGCTTTTGGGACGTATTGCAAAAAAGCATAATTTATTACTAATTATTGATAATTGCTTTGCAACACCCTATCTACAAAACCCAATTCAATTTGGAGCCCATTTGGTCATCCATTCTGCAACAAAACTCATCGATGGTCAAGGGCGTGTATTGGGAGGAGTTACCGTAGGAAGTTCCGATTTAATACGAGAAATCTATTTGTTCTCTCGAAATACAGGTCCTGCCTTATCGCCGTTTAATGCTTGGGTGCTATCCAAAAGTTTGGAAACATTGGCGGTTCGAGTGGATAGACATTGTGAAAATGCTTTGAAAGTAGCTGAATTTTTGGAAACTGAAACAAATGTGTCCTTAGTGAAATACCCATTTTTAAAATCGCACCCACAATATGAGATTGCCAAAAAACAAATGAAACAAGGAGGCAATATTGTGGCTTTTGA
>JBBKXS010000277.1:0-9024 GCA_037969605.1 Flavobacteriaceae bacterium | reverse complement strand
GAAGAAGACAATAGCTATAAAGATTTTACGGATGGTCATTTATACGATAATAAATAATAAAGTAATATAATTACAAAGGCCTGCAAATTTGCAGGCCTTTTTTAACGCACTAATTTTTTATATCTTAAACGCGTGGGAGTTAAATCACCTCCCAAACGTTTTTTCTTATTTTATTCATATTCACTAAAACTTCCTTCAAAAAAATACACTTGGCTATCGCCTTCAAACGCTAAGATATGGGTACAGATTCTATCCAAGAACCATCGATCATGGCTAATCACCACGGCGCAACCTGCAAAGTTTTCCAAGCCTTCTTCTAAAGCACGCAAAGTATTGACATCTAAATCATTGGTCGGCTCATCCAAAAGCAATACATTACCTTCTTCTTTAAGGGTCATCGCTAAATGCAAACGGTTGCGTTCACCACCAGAAAGGAGTTTAACCTTTTTGTTTTGCTCACTCCCCGAAAAATTAAATCGGCTGAAATAGGCTCGGGAATTGACTTGTCTTCCTCCCATCATAATCAAATCCTGCTCATCACTAAAATTTTGCCAAATGGATTTTTCAGGATTGATATTAGAATGTTTTTGGTCGACATAAGCCAATTTTGAAGTGTCACCTACTTTAAACTCGCCTTTATCCGGGGTTTCTTCTCCCATAATCATTCTAAAAATCGTCGTTTTACCTGCTCCATTTGGTCCTATGATACCAACAATCCCAGCCTGAGGTAGTTTAAAGTTTAAATCTTCATAAAGCAATTTGTCGTCGTAGCATTTACTGACTCCAATAGCTTCAATAACATTGGTTCCCAGACGAGGGCCATTTGGGATATAAATTTCCAGCTTTTCATCCAATTGCTTTTGATCTTGGCTCAATAACTTGTCATAATTATTCAAACGAGCTTTTTGTTTAGTCTGACGTCCTTTCGCACCTTGTCTAACCCATTCCAATTCACGTTCCAAAGTTTTTTGGTGTTTTGAAGCTATTTTACTTTCTTTAGCCAAGCGTTTGGATTTTTGATCCAACCAAGATGAATAATTCCCTTTCCAAGGAATCCCTTCTCCTCTATCGAGTTCCAAAATCCATCCAGCAACATTATCTAAAAAGTATCTATCATGGGTTACTGCAATTACAGTGCCTTTATACTGTGCTAAATGTTGTTCCAACCAATGGACCGATTCAGCATCTAAATGGTTTGTTGGCTCATCCAGTAACAATACATCAGGTTCCTGTAAAAGCAACCTACATAAAGCTACACGACGACGCTCACCACCTGAAAGCAAACCAATTTTTTTATCACCTTCAGGAGTACGAAGTGCATCCATGGCAATTTCAAGTTTAGTATCTAATTCCCAAGCATTGGCAGCATCAATTTGATCCTGAAGTTCGGCTTGACGATTCATCAATTTCTCCATCTTATCTGGGTTGGAATAAACTTCTTCCAAACCAAACATATCATTGATTTTGTTATATTCATCTAGAATGGCAACCGTTTCAGCAGCACCTTCACGTACAACTTCCATAACGGTTTTGGTATCATCCAATTTCGGTTCTTGTTCTAAAAGACCAACTGAATAATCTTGCAAAAATGTTACGTCACCTTGATAATTTTTATCAACTCCAGCAATTATTCTTAATAAAGTAGATTTTCCAGAACCATTAAGTCCTAAAATTCCAATTTTTGCTCCGTAAAAGAAGCTTAAGTAAATGTTTTTTAATACTGGTGTGTTTGCCCCTTGAAAGGTCTTAGTAAGACCAGTCATTGAAAAGATTACCTTTCTGTCATCGCTCATAGAAGTATTGTAAGTATTATGTGATCAATAAATTGAAAAAATTAAACGCGACCTTTGAGTGCATTAAACACCCAAGCTATCGCAAAAAAACCAATACCTACTGAGGCAAAGCCCCATCCTGCAACATCATCGTATCTAAAGGCTCCCATTCCAATCAAAACTACTCCCACAATTATCATTATGGTCGTAGCCCAAGCTAAAACCGTGTTTTTGTTCATTGCCATAATAATTTTATTAGTTTGTTATTCTTAAAGGAACTACAAATATCGGGTTTTTTTTAATAAAAAAAGCACCCGTTTTTGGATGCTTTTTTTATTTATAAACTATATCGACCTTAAAAACTCATTGGAACTTCAATAAAAAGTAGTCCAGAATCTTCATTGGCCTTGATTTCAAACGATAACGTATCTGATATACCAACAGCATCTCTTGTTCCAAGATTGTTTTCATCAACTGAAACATTTCCGTGAATCGTCATCATATAAACACCATGATTTTTGCTTTTAAGTTGATACTTGAAATCTTGATCTTTATTCAAATCAATCCTCGAAATAATGGCATCTTGATGGATTTTTAAACTGCCCTCAAAATCTTCATCAATTGAAGTGACCAAAGTTTGCAATTTGTTTTTTCTGCCTGATCCATTAAATGTTTTTTGATCATACCTTGGTTTAACATTTTGCTTATTTGGCATGATCCAAATTTGAAACAAACTTAAATGCTCATCTACTGAACCATTAATTTCTGAATGCTGTACACCTGTACCGGCGGACATGATTTGTACTTCACCAGGTACAACAGGCTGCCATTCGTCATTCATATTATCGCGATGTTTTAAAACGCCTTTTAACGGAATGGTTATAATTTCCATATTGTTATGTGGATGGGTTCCAAACCCCATTTTTGGAGCAATAATATCATCATTTAAAACCCTTAATGTTCCAAAATGGACTTTTTCAGGATTGTGATAATTTGCAAAACTGAATGAATGATTGGCTTGTAACCAACCATGATTGGCAAAGCCTCTACTTTCTGCTTTATGAACTATTTTTTTCAATTTAAGTTCCTTTCTTTTTATTAATTATTCTTATTTATCTCAATTTATCAAGCAAATCACTTAATTGAATTGCTTCATTTTCTGTAATGTTTTTTAATATGTCGTCATTAAAATTATTAGAAATATCACCTAATAATTGTACGCCCTTAGTTGTTATGGTGATATGAACCACCCTCCGATCTCCCGGGCATGGAATTCGGTCAATTAATTGTTTTGAGCACAACTTATCCATCAAACGCGTTGCGTTAGGTGAACGGTCTATCATACGTTCCTTGATAGTTTGTACTTTAAGAGGTTCTTGAGACCCATTTAATATTCTCAAAATATTGTACTGTTGTGGAGAAATACCATAGGGTTTGAAAAATGCATTTTGAATAGTTGTGATCCAATTTGCTGTATAAAGTATATTTATTAATGTTTTAACTCTGTTATTAGCAAAACTTGATTTAATATCTTTTGAAATGTCCCCCATAACCTTACTTATTTAAGCTAAAACATCTTTATATTCATTATGTTTCTTTTTAAATTCAGCATTTGCAAAAGGACATAACGGAATGGCTTTTATATTATTTTTCCTCATAAAAGCCACAATTTCTTTAATTAATTTATAACCTATTCCCTGCCCTTTTAGTTTTTCACTGACCTCGGTATGTTCTATAATAATTTTTCTAGGACCCGCATAAGAATAGATCATTTCGGCTTCTTGTTTCCCTTCGAGTTCAACATAAAACTTTCCTTTTTTACCATTATCTTCTTGCTTAATTTCCATAATTACAGTGCCGCTTTAAATAATTTAACTTTTTCTCTCAATTCTTTGTCCAAATTATCATCTACTATTTTTCCGTTAGAAAAATTAGTTCTAAATGATGGAAGTGAAAAATCTGCAATAATATTTGCGTCATGTCTTGGAAATCTGTTTTTGGCAATTTCCAAAACCGATTGCCCACCTCTTCCTCCTGGAGACGTAGACATTAATAACATGGGTTTTCCAAAAAAGGTCTTCCCTTCTATTCTTGACATCCAGTCCAATAAATTTTTGAAGACTGCAGAATAGGCACCATTGTTTTCTGCCAATGAAACAATAATGCCGTCTGCCGATTTTATTTGGTTCAAAAATTTATGTGCATTTTCAGGTTGCCCAATTTCAGCTTCCAAATCCACCCCAAAAATTGGTAATTCAAAATCATTCAAATCCAAAATGGTCACCTTTACTTCTTCAACCAAACTTGAAGCATAGGTTGCCAATTGTTTGTTTATGGATTGTTTGCTATTACTTCCTGCAAAAGCTATAATGTTTTTCATTTAAAGTATATTTTCAATAACAAATATAGTATAATATTATTTATATTCCTAGGAATATATTACCATGTTATATAATTTAACAAAACATTCACTTTTTATACACCTTTTGGTTTCGTAAATTCGCTACAAACAAAATGATTTTATGGATATCAACTTCAACAAAAACGAAGATCATAATAAACTCCTCCTCTCCGCTCTAAAACAACAATTGGCAATAGTCAAAAAAGGTGGCGGCCAAAAAAGGATAGACAAGCAACATGACAAGGGTAAAATGACGGCAAGAGAACGTATTGCTTATCTTTTGGATGAAAAATCAAAATCAATAGAAGTCGGTGCTTTTGCTGGAGAAGGTATGTATGAAGCCCAAGGGGGATGCCCTTCAGGCGGAGTGGTTGTAAAAATAGGTTATGTTAAGGGCAAACAATGTATAATTGTCGCCAACGATGCTACTGTAAAAGCAGGTGCTTGGTTTCCGATTACCGCTAAGAAAAATCTAAGAGCCCAAGAAATAGCCATTGAAAACAAATTACCTATTATTTATCTGGTTGATAGTGCTGGTGTGTATTTGCCATTACAGGACGAGATTTTCCCAGACAAAGAACATTTTGGACGCATTTTTAGGAATAATGCCATTATGAGCAGTATGGGAATAACTCAGATCTCTGCTGTAATGGGCAGTTGTGTTGCAGGTGGTGCCTATTTGCCCATAATGAGTGATGAGGCCTTAATTGTTGATAAAACGGGAAGTATTTTTCTTGCCGGAAGTTATTTAGTAAAGGCCGCTATTGGTGAGTCCATAGACAATGAAACTTTAGGAGGTGCAACGACTCATTGCGAGATTTCAGGAGTTACTGATTATAAAGCCAAAGATGATAAGGATGCATTGGATACCATTAAAAATATTATCAATAAAATTGGCGCCTATGACAAAGCTGGCTTTAATCGGATCAATGCGGTAAAGCCTGCTGAAAATCCTGAGGATATTTATGGAATCATTCCAAGATCCCGTGCAGATCAATACGATATGTATGAGGTCATTAAACGTTTTGTTGATAATTCAGAATTTGATGAATACAAAGCGGGCTATGGCAAAACCATTATTACGGCCTATGCCAGAATTGATGGATGGGCAGTCGGAATCGTTGCCAATCAAAGGCAATTAGTAAAAACCAATAAAGGTGAAATGCAGTTTGGAGGAGTCATTTATAATGACTCTGCTGATAAAGCCACTCGATTTATTGCAAATTGTAATCAGAAGAAGATTGCATTGGTGTTTTTACAGGACGTAACAGGGTTTATGGTAGGTAGCAAAAGTGAACATGGTGGAATCATAAAAGATGGTGCCAAAATGGTGAATGCCATGAGTAATAGTGTGGTGCCAAAATTTACAATTATTATTGGAAATAGTTATGGAGCAGGAAATTATGCCATGTGTGGAAAGGCCTATGATCCTAGATTAATTGTAGCATGGCCTAGTGCAGAACTGGCAGTAATGAGCGGTAATAGTGCTGCAAAAGTATTATTGCAAATTGAAACAGCTTCACTGAAAAAGAAAGGTGAAAACATTACGAAAGAACAGGAAGATGAATTATTCAATAGGATAAAGGATAGGTACGATGCCCAAGTTTCCCCATATTATGCTGCGGCCCGACTATGGACAGATGCCATAATAGATCCCTTGGATACGCGAACCTGGATCAGTATGGGAATAGAGGCAGCAAACCATGCTCCTATTGAAAAGAAATTCAATATGGGAGTTTTACAAGTGTGACATTAAAATCTCGATAAATTTTTGTAATTTAATTGATTGAAAATCATTACTATTTTTAATCATGGGAAAAATAAAATCTCTAAATAAGTGGGCTAATAGACACACTTATTGGCCATTGGACATTATACGTATGGCACTTGGTGTCTTTTTATTCATCAAAGGCATTAACTTTATGTCGGACAGTCAAATGTTGTTGGAACTCTTTTCACCATTTAAAAATATGGCTGGCTCCATGATTGTTGTTCATTACGTTGCCCCAGCACATTTTATTGGAGGTATTCTCATATTTTTTGGACTGTTGACAAGATGGGCAATTATTGCACAGCTTCCCATATTAATTGGTGCCATTCTTATTAATTTTGTTGGCGATATGGATACTTCAAATTTAATTTGGGCAACCATAACGTTTTTGGCATGTATGTTTTTCCTGTTCTATGGTTCAGGCAAGCATTCCTCCGATTATTATTTTAAAATGCAACAATAGACTTAATGAAGTTATTTTATTAACGCTTCCAAAGTTTTAGAGCGTTGTATTTTTCCTGTTTGGGTCATTTTAAATTTCGGCACGTTGTAAATAACCTTCGGAATTTCAAACGTATCCAATCCTTCAAAAACCTTTTGGTCTAGGATTCTGGTTTCACTTTCCAATACTAAAATTAATCGTTCGCCCAATTCAGTGTCTGGTTCCGAAGCAATAAAAAATTGATTCGCTATTTTTCCTCTTAACTTTTCTTCAATTTGTTCTGGGAAAAATTTTATGCCACCGGAATTGATTACATTATCAATCCGCCCCAACCATTCAAATTCACTTTTGGAGTGCAACTTAACAATATCGTTGGTAATTATTGTTCCTTCAGCTACTTTGGGGGCATCAATGACTAGGCAATTCCTGTCATCTTGAGATATTGAAACATCAGGCAACACTTTAAAATAAGGTGCTTTCAACATATTGTTTAAAGGTTTAAGTGCAATATGCGTAGCTGTTTCCGTCATACCATAAGTAGCAAAAACTTTTGTTTTTAATGATTGGGTCAGAGAAATTAAATACTCTGAAACCGATGAACCACCTACAATAATGATTTTTACATTATGTAGATACTTAAGTGTCGATTTTAATTGCATGGGGAGCATCGCGGAAAAATGATATACCTTATCATAATCAAAAATAGGCTGTGAAGTTGGCTCAACTAAATCGACTTCTAAACCTAGAATCATGGCACGAACTAACATCATTTTACCGGCTATAAAATTTGTTGGTAAGCAATGAAGTGACGTTTGTCCTGGCGTCAATTTAAGATAATTGCCAGTAGCAATACATGAATTGACCATAGCCTGCTTGCTTAAATGCATGGTTCTTGGCACACCTGTAGAGCCTGAAGTATTCACTTCAATATAATCCTTATCGTCAAGCCAGTCCAATAGAAAATCACCTGCATCCCTTTCATAAGGCACGCCTTCTTTAACTAGGCTATAGGCTACCTCCTTAAGCTCTTCATGAGTGTAGCTAATATTGTTAAGTTTAAACTTTAAATGAATTTTATCAAAAGTTGGAATCATTTTTGGTACACTATTGGATATTATAAAATTATGCTATTTTTAACGATTCGAAGTTAAAAATTAATATTAAAATATAGTTATCTTTGAAAATTAAGTTTAAATTTATTATGAGAGCCCTACTTATTCTTTTTTGTTTGCCGGTATTTGTTTTTTCTCAAGACTTCAGGAATGAAGATTTTATTTATCTCAAGCGGCATGAAAACATAAAAATTGAGTTATCAGACCACAAATTTGATATTGCTAAACATGTATCGGAACAAGCCGAATATTTGACTTCAAAAAAATTATATTTTGCCAACGAAGTTATGCGTTTTGATAGCTTTACTTCCATAGAAAACATTGATGCTTATACCTATTTGCCCAAAAGTGATAAAAAAGTGAGCGTGGATTATATTGAAACAAAACGTGAGTTTGACAATGGTATATTTTATAGCGATCAAGAGGCCAAATATTTTACCTTTCCTGCGGTTACTGAAGGTGCCATTACAAACTTAAATTATACAGAAGTCATCAAAGATCCTCATTTTCTGGGCTTGTTCAGATTTGGATCATATGTTCCTACCAAAAGCGTCCAGTTGTCTATCGAATTTCCAAAAAATGTAACTATTGGTTATGTCGATTTCAATACCAAAAATATTGGTTTGGATTTCAAAAAGGAGGAATTGGCTAATAGCAATAAATATATTTGGACTGTTGACAATCTGAAAGGTTTTAGTGGTGAAGAAGATAGCGAATCGTCGTTGTACTATGTTCCACATATTATTGTTTATATTAAAAGTTATGAGGAAAATGGCAAAATCCATAATGTGCTCAACGATACCAAGGATTTATACCAATGGTATACTACATTAGTCAATCAAATTGACACCAAAGATTTAAAAACAGTATATGATATTGCAGATAACTTGACCAAAAGCATACCATCAAAAAGGGAAAAAGCCGAAGCCATTTTTAACTGGGTTCAGGAAAATATCAACTATGTGGCTTTTGAAGATGGTTTGGGTGGATTTATACCAAGAAGTGCTGCAAGTGTATGTTCTAAACGATATGGGGACTGCAAGGATATGGCCAATTTATTATATGAAATGTTGAACCATGTTGGTATTACCTCTTATCGTACCTGGATCGGCACCAGAGATCGGCATTACTCATATTTAGAAGTTCCTACTCCTATGGTCGATAACCACATGATTAATACCGCAGTTATTGAAAATGACACTATATTTTTGGATGCGACAGATAGTTATGTCCCTTTCGGGATGCCGAGCGCCTTTACTCAAACTAAGGAAGCACTTCTTGGCATTGACGACAGCACTTATAAAATCATAAAAGTTCCTGTTCAAAAACCAGAACAAAGCATGTCTACTATCACGAGTCATATGACTTTGGAAAATGAAACACTCAAAGTATCTGAGCAACGTAACATGATAGGTTACGATAAAGTGGATTTTATTACAGATTATGTATATAAAAAAGGAGACAAAACCGATGAGGAATTTTTAAATACCACCTTGGCCTTAGGAAATAACAAGATTAATTATACC
>JBBKXS010000276.1:0-12796 GCA_037969605.1 Flavobacteriaceae bacterium | reverse complement strand
GCGTATGCAACACCAATTGACTTGGTTTCAGTGGATGAAATAGGTATTAGAATTGCTGAAAGTGTGATTGAGTTTTTTGGCTCTGAGGAGAACAAGACTATTTTAGAACGATTGAAACTATTTGGATTACAATTGGAGATTTCTGCTGATCAAATGATCAATCAAACAGATAAGCTAAAGGGCCAAACCTTCGTAGTTTCAGGCGTCTTTGCATCCCTATCTAGAGATAAACTAAAAAGACTTATTGAAGATAATGGGGGTAAAGTTTCTTCTTCAATTTCTTCAAAAACTAATTTTCTTGTTGCGGGAGATAATATGGGCCCGAGTAAGAGGGATAAGGCAACTTTATTGGGCATTCCTTTAATTTCCGAAAAGGATTTCTTTAATTTTATTAAGTAAATTCCTACTAAATGTTAATTATTATCGATTAAACGCATTTTTACACGTTTAATTACAATTTTTTTTATATGTTTGTTTTGCTATTATATAATTTCAAATGAAAACAAAACATTTTTTAGTATCCAGTTTAGTTAGTTTAAGTATAGTTTTTCTCGGACTTCAATTAATGGAGTATGAGATGTATGCTTCAATTACAAGAGCTTTATTGATAATTTTGATTACAATATTATATTATCATCAAGTCCAAACAAGTCGCAGTTATTTCTTTATGTTTTTAGTCACTTTTTCAATAGCTGAAATTATGGGTTTATCAAATTATTTTATTAAAATTGACCCCAATACTAGTTTTGATTACAATTATTACTTTGGTAATGGATTATATATTTTGTCTTATATCTTTTTAATTATCAAAGTTTTAAAAAGCATGAATATAAGAGAGGTCGTTACTAAGTTACCAGCCCATATTGTCATACTGGTTGTTTTGGAAATATTTTGTGTTTCTATTGTAACTGAAACCACTAAAGGTCAATTATCTATTTATCAGTATACATTGGAGTTTTTATACAATGCAGTAATAATGACACTATTAACAGTATCTGTGATAAATTATATCCATAAAGTAGACAAAAAAGCCATGAATTTATTGATTGGATCCATTTTTATTGTCTTTGCAGAAATAATACAATTGGCATATTTTTATGTGCTTGAAATAAATATACTCAATGTGCTTTGCTCATTATTCTTAGTAATAGCCTTTTTGTTCCTTTATTTGCAGGAAACTTTAGTAGAAACAGAAGAATTAAGCACTTTTAAAGAACATTTAGAAGCTTAACTTTTTCCCTATAAAAGGGATGTCTTTTTTATACATAAAAAGTATCAATAAAGACAGAGTAAATGTCACTAACGCCGTAATAAATAATACACCTCCATCATCATTGATTTGAATACCCAATTGAGTCAAATGCATTACTATGGCACCTCCTATTAGACCAAGCGTCAATATTGCTCCGGCCCAAATTGTTTTAGGAATCAAAAGCAAAACTGCTGCAATTAATTCTAAAACACCTATAAAAATACGACCGTTAGGTTCTAATCCTACTTTAGTAAAAATATAAACACTGTCTGGATGTGCTGTGAATTTAAAACGTAAAGTTTGAATTAAGATAATGGCAACAATAATTCGAAGTAGCAAAGGCACATGTTTTTTCATAATAAGGAAATTTGTTTAGCTTGGTCGAATAGTATCACTAAACTTATCAATCTTATAAAAAATTAGTTTTAATTTCTATACAATAATTGATGTTCCATTAGCCGATTTATTTTTATCCGCGTCAAAATAAAAATCAATCTTACCTAGATTAATGCCATAACAACCAACTTGGTTCACTAAAACATCCTTACCCTGTATGTTTTTTTCTATAGTTGGCCTTGGTAAAAAGGTATGGGTATGTCCACCAATAATTAAATCGATATCTTTTGTTAATTGGGCTAATTTAATATCGCTTATTTTATCAGATTTATATTTATAACCAATATGCGACAGACAGATTACGAGGTCGCACATTTCTTGGCCTTTAAGAATTCTAGTCATTTCTTGTGAGGTTTCAACAGGATCCAAATATATCGTTTCTTTATAAAGTGTTTTGGTTACAAGTCCATTCAATTGAACGCCTAGACCAAATACTCCAATTTTAATACCGTCTATATGAAAGGTTTTATAGGGTTTAACATGGGTATCCATAACCGTATTTGAAAAATCGTAATTGGCAGAAATAAAATCGAATTTTGCATGGGGCAATTGAGCATAAAGTCCATCAACGCCATTATCAAAATCGTGGTTACCAATAGTTGCGGCATCATATTTCAGCATACTCATGAGCTTAAATTCCAATTCTCCACCATAATAATTAAAATAGGGCGTGCCTTGAAAAATATCTCCAGCATCCAACAACAAGGTGTTTGGGTTCTCTTTTCTTATGGATTCTATTAGGCTATATCGTCTTGCGACTCCACCTTGATTTGCATTTCTCCCATCTTCTGGGCCAAAAGGATCAATATGGCTATGCACATCATTGGTATGTAAAATGGTTATCTGTTTTGATGTCCTTGAAAAGGATTGCAATCCTAATCCACCCAAACCAATTAGAGTACTCGCAACCGCAGATTGTTGTATAAAATGGCGTCTTTTCATTTTATTAATTTTTTAATTGAATAAACCGATCATCAATTACTGGATTAAGCGTGTCTTTTTTCGTAAAATAGTCAATAAGTACATTTCTTACTTTATAATCTAATGAGTATAAACTGTCATTGGTTTTGAAAAAATCCATATTATCTCCACCTTCATATAAGAAATCATTTGTGGCAACAAAATAAGTTTTGTTTGCATCTAGGGATTCACCTTTAATAGAAGCTGATTTTACATTAAAATTCTTATCGAGCACAAGTTTTAAACCCGCAACAGGATGTGCCCTTTTGGCCTTTGCCAAGTAATCTACCAATTGTTGAACTTGTTTGCCTTTGAGTGCAACTACCACCACCAAATTTTCAAAAGGCATGATTTCAAAAGCTACTTTTGTGGTTACATTTCCTTTGGAAATAATGGATCGTATTCCACCATGGTTTAAAAGTACAATATCGATATCATGCCCTGTTCTGCTTTTAAATATTGGATTGGACTCTTCAAATACCGCATCGGCCATTAAATTTCCAATAGCCGTATTGAATTCTCCGTCGGTTTTAGAGTATGTTTCTGCTGCATAGGCAAGAACACTATCCAAATCTTTTGTAATATGTTCCCTATAAGGCTTTATAAAAGCTTCAATTTCTGCATTGGATTCTAAGCTATCGGTAACGGTGATTTGTTTACCCTCAATTTTAAAAAGATGGGTTTCCTGTTTGCAAGCGTTTAAAATTACCAGGCCAAAACAGATAAAAAGATATTTACATTTCATGGAATATTATGAAAAGTTAATGGTTAGATGCTACCACTTTTATTACTTTTGTACAAAGCATAAAGATACATGATTTTCAAAGCATTTAAAGAGAAATCAAATCAAAAGTACATCAACGAATTGTTAAGTGCTAGAAAAGCAGCTGTAGATACCAGAAAAATTAGCTCTGTTGGTGTGATTTTAAATGTAAATGAATTTAAAGATTTTGAAGGCTTCAGAATCTATCTAAAAGCCCTCGGGATCAAACCCCCAAAAATCAAAGTTGTAGCTTTTATTGAAGATGGACAAGAGGTGGATTTTCACTGGGAATCGTATTTTAGTCCCAAAGATTTTGGATGGAAGGGCAAAATCAATAACGTGGAATTACAATCGTTCATTGCTACAGAATTTGATGCTCTTATATGTTTTTATAAAGAAGAAGTGTTGGAGCTTAATTTAATAACGGCACAATCCAAGTCGAATTTCAAGATTGGTTTATCAAATAACGATCAGAGGCTTTACGACTTGATCATTGATGTAAAACCTACAGAATTTGCACTTTTTAAAAATGAATTAAAAAAATATTTAACTGTTTTAAATAAATTATAATGACTAAGTTTTTTGGTACAGGAGTTGCCTTAATAACTCCTTTCAAATCTGATTTAAGTGTAGATTATGATGCCCTTGTAAATATTGTAAATTATAATATAGATAATGGCACCAATTATTTGGTGGTTAGCGGTACCACTGGTGAAAGCGTAACGATTACCCAAGATGAAAAAAAGAAAATAACCAAGACCGTAATTGATACAAATAAAGGGCGTTTACCCATAGTTTTAGGAATTGGCGGCAACAATACTGGTGCAGTAATTCAAGAAATCAACACTACCGATTTTTCACAAATCGATGCCATTTTATCAGTATCTCCATATTACAGCAAACCAACCCAAGAAGGACTTTACCAGCATTTTAAAATGATAGCTGAGGCTTCTCTGGTTCCTATTATTCTTTATAATGTTCCTGGGCGTACTTCAAAAAATATGCTGCCAGAAACCACCTTGCGATTGGCCAATGATTTTAAAAATATAATTGCAGTTAAGGAAGCTGGAAATAATATGTCGCAATATTTACAATTATTGAAAGATAAACCTAAAGATTTTATGGTGATTTCAGGCGATGACGATTTGGCTTTAGGTGTAGTATTGGCCGGTGGAGCCGGAGTGATTTCAGTAATTGGACAGGCATTACCAAAACAGTTTTGTAATATGATTCAGTTAGGATTACAGGGAAAAGCCACAGAGGCTTACAATATCCATTATAAATTGATGGACATTACTGGTTATATTTTTGAAGAGAACAATCCAGCCGGAATCAAGGCTGTTTTTGAAGCTTTGGGTATGTGTCAGGATAGGGTAAGACTTCCATTAGTTCCTGCTTCTGATGCCCTAAAATCGAAAATAAAAACCACACTTGATTCAATAGATTAAAGCTAAAAAGTTAAATATTACTTAAACATGCTTTTGCCTTTTAAGCAACTGTTATTTTAGCAAAAATTTTTGTTTTTTTAATACATTGAAAATACGTACTTTTGCAACCTGTTTTTTATTTATGAAGAATTTTATTTACATACTTTTAATAACATTGGTCTTTTCGTCTTGTAGCGAATTCCAGAAAGCCCTAAAATCTGAAGATACAGCGACTAAGTTTACTTTGGGAACTGAACTTTATGACGCTGGTAAATACTCCAAGGCCAATAGATTGTTTGCCCAGATAGTTCCAAGCTATAGAGGCAAACCACAAGCGGAAAAGTTGACATACATGTATGCAATGTCTTATTACAATATGAAGGATTATCATCTTTCAGGATATCAACTAGAGCGTTTTGAAAGTAGCTACCCAAAAAGTGAGAAAGCCGAAGAAGCTTTGTTTTTGTCGGCAAAAAGCTATTATATGCTGTCCCCAATATATAGTAAAGAGCAAAAAGAAACCAAGGAGGCAATTGAAAAACTGCAGTTATTTATCAATAAATTTCCAAATTCACAATATTTGGCTGACGCGAATACTTTGGTCAAAGAAATGGATTATAAACTGGAAAAAAAGGCTTACGAAATTGCCAAACAGTACAATACAACCGCCTATTTTGAATCATCAGATTATGAAGCTGCAATAAAAGCATTTGATAATTTTCTACTGGAATATCCAGGATCAAGTTTTCGGGAACAAGCCATGTTTTACCGTTTGGAGTCTGCTTATAAACTTGGAGTGAATAGTGTGGACTATAAAAAAGTGGAACGTTTAAATATTGCTCTTGGGCATTTTAACGCGTTCAAAAAATATTTTTCTGATTCAGAATTTTATGCAGAAGCAGAACGAATGAATCAGGAAATTCAAACCGAATTACAAAAATTTAATACAAAAAGTTAATAATATAACAATGGATTTAAAAAAGACCAATGCTCCTGTAAGTACAGTAACTTTTGACAGAAATATAGTTGATGCTTCAACAAACAACATTTATGAAGCCATTGCTGTTATTGCTAAGCGTGCAGAGCAAATCAACACAGACATTCGTAGAGAGTTGGTTGACAAATTGGAAGAATTTGCAACCTATAACGATAGTCTGGAAGAAATCTTTGAAAACAAAGAACAAATCGAAGTTTCCAAATTTTACGAAAAATTACCTAAACCTCATGCACTTGCAATTCAAGAATGGTTGGATGACAAAATCTATTACCGTAATACTGACGACGACGTTAAGGAACACTAAAACATAATATGTCTATATTAAGTGGCAAAAACATACTGTTAGGCATCAGTGCTGGTATAGCTGCTTATAAAACAGCTGGTCTGGTAAGACTATTCATAAAAGCAGGCGCTAACGTAAAGGTCGTTATGACGCCTGCTTCAAAAGACTTCATTACACCTTTAACACTATCCACATTATCCAAAAACCCTGTATATTCTTCATTTACCGATAAAGAAGATGACAATGCCGTTTGGAACAACCATGTAGAATTAGGGCTTTGGGCCGATCTGTTTATTATAGCACCTGCTACAGCAAATACGCTATCAAAAATGGCTAACGGAGTTTGCGACAATTTGCTTATGGCCACGTATTTATCTGCAAAATGTCCAGTTTACTTCGCTCCAGCTATGGACTTGGATATGTATAAACATCCAACAACAATACGTTCGTTTAACCTATTGAAAAGCTTTGGAAATATCATGATACCTGCCACAAGCGGGGAATTGGCAAGTGGATTAGTTGGTGAAGGTCGTATGGCTGAACCAGAAGATATTATCATTTTCATTGAAAATGATATTTTAGGGAAGTTGCCATTAAAGGGAAACAAGGTTTTAATCACTGCTGGACCAACCAACGAAGCTATAGACCCAGTTCGGTATATTGGGAATCATTCAAGTGGCAAAATGGGTTTTGAAATTGCTAAAGCGGCAGCAAATCTTGGTGCTGAAGTTATCCTTATTACTGGACCTACACATGAAACTGCTTCACATAATTTAATTCAAATAATCAAAGTTACAAGTGCCCAAGAGATGTATGATATGGTGCACAGTCATTTTTCTGATGTTGACATTGCCATACTTTCAGCTGCAGTTGCCGATTATAAGCCAAAATATGTTGCAGATCAAAAAATAAAAAAGAATGATACATCGTTTACCATTGAGTTGGAGAAAACAAAAGATATATTGTCGTCTTTGGGCAAAATAAAAAAACAACAATTTTTAGTTGGTTTTGCATTGGAAACCATTAATGAGTTGGAACATGCAAAAACTAAATTGAAAAACAAGAATTTGGATATAATTGTTTTAAATTCGTTAAATGATGAAGGAGCAGGTTTTGGAGTATCAACAAATAAAGTTACATTTATAACAAAATCGGAAAAGATTATTGAATCAGAACTAAAGTCCAAAACTGAGGTCGCTCAAGATTTGTTTCAGTTAATCATAAAACTACAGCATGCGTAACATACTTTTAATATTTTTACTATTCATCTTTTCAGGAGCATTTGCCCAGGAACTTAACTGTAGTGTTGTTGTAAATGCACAGCAAACAGGAAACGAGAATGTTCAGGTTTTTAAAACTCTTGAAAAGCAATTGACCGAATTTGTAAACAACACCACTTGGACCAATAAATCGTTTAAGCCTCAAGAGCGTATTAATTGCAGTATGGTAATCACGATTCAAAACTATGACAGCGATCTGTTTCAGGCAACCTTACAAATACAATCGTCTAGACCCGTATTTAATTCATCATATAGTACGCCAACGTATAGTTTTAACGATAGGGATTTTACATTTCAATATCTAGAATTTCAGAATTTAGTATTCAATCCAACTCAGTTTGAGTCCAATTTAGTTTCGGTGTTAACGTTTCATATTTACATGATTTTAGGTTTGGATGCTGATACTTTTCAACTTCATGGAGGTGATGACTATTTTAGTCAGGCCCAAACCATTTTAAACTATTCTCAGCAAGAAAATTATAAAGGTTGGAAAATAGAAGATGGAAACCAGACCCGTTTTATTTTGATTGATAATTTATTATCTCCAACTTTTGAAGAATTTAGAACAGTCATGTATGATTATCATTTAAAGGGCTTGGATGAAATGAGTAATAACCCCAAAAAAGGAAAAGCTAAAATTTCAGATACAATTCAAGAACTATCTGCTATGAACAGCAGAAGACCTAATTCGTTTTTAATGCGAGTGTTTTTTGATGCGAAAGCACAGGAAATTGAGGATATTTATAGTGACGGACCTAGTGTGGACATTGATGATTTAGTTTCTATCCTTACAAAAATAGCCCCGACACATGCCGCAAAATGGAGGAATATAAGTTTCTAGTAAACTTTAAAAACACCATTTTTTCGTGCTTTATTACAACTGAAGATTAAATATGCTTACAGCCCTTACCATAAAAAACTATGCATTAATTGATAGCCTTCAGGTTGACTTCAACAATGGCTTGACCATTATTACTGGTGAAACAGGTGCGGGAAAATCCATTCTTTTGGGAGGTTTGTCGCTTATTTTGGGCAAGAGAGCAGATTTAAGCAGTATTCAGGATACCTCAAAAAAGTGTGTGATTGAAGCCACATTTGATGTGGCCAATTATAACCTCAAACCCCTTTTTAAATCCGAAGACTTGGATTATGAATCCATTACTATTATTAGAAGAGAAATTTTGCCTTCCGGTAAATCACGAGCCTTTATAAATGATACGCCTGTTAATTTAGATAGCTTACAAGTTTTGGGTGAGCGTTTGTTGGATATCCATTCCCAACATGAAACTTTACAGTTGACCAATGATGATTTTCAATTTCAAGTCATTGATGCTTTGGCTCAAAACACACTTATTCTACAGGAATACGCAACAGATTTATCCAAGCATAAGAATTTACAAAAAGAACTAAAAACGCTTCAACTACAAAAAGCAGATGCAATTAAAGAATATGATTACAATTCGTTTTTGTTGAAAGAATTGGAAGATGTCAATTTGGTTGAAGGAGAATTTCAGGCTTTAGAGGAAGAATATGAAACCCTCAATAATATTGAAGAAATAAGAGAGAAACTAAAAACGTCCCATCAGTTATTGAGTAATGAGGATGTTGGTGTTTTGAAGCACCTCACCGAGGTAAAAAATCAATTGTCAAAACTTGCCGGTTATTCCATCAGATATAAGGATATATTTGAAAGAATAAACAGTAGTCTCATTGAATTGGATGATATATTTTCTGAAATTGAAAATGCCCAAGAGCTAATGGAAGCTGATCCCAATAGGCTGGAAGAGGTCAACAATAGACTTCAAACACTGCATAATTTAATGCAAAAACATTCGGTTTTTGAACTTGGTGAACTGGTTCAAATAAAAGAAACCTTGAAAGAAAAAGTTTCAATAACCGAAAATTTAGATGGCATCATTTCAAACTTAGAAAAAGACATTGAATTGTTCATAAAGCAACTGGACAATAAAGCATCGATTATTCATGATAATAGAACAAAAATTCTTCCAGATTTAATAACACAACTTGAAGACATACTTACCACTTTAGGTATGCCTAATGCTAAATTCAATGTTAAGTTAAAACCAACTGAAAGTTATTGTATCAATGGAAAAGATGAATTAGAGTTTTTGTTCTCGGCAAATAAAGGAGGTCAATTTAATGAGCTTAAAAAAGCAGCATCAGGAGGTGAATTATCTAGAATCATGTTGGCCATTAAATCTATTCTTGCAAAATACACCCAATTGCCTACCATTATGTTTGACGAAATTGATTCTGGAGTTTCTGGAGAAATCTCCAATAAAATGGCCAGTATTATGCAGCAAATGAGCAAAACCATGCAAGTGTTTACCATTACCCATTTACCTCAAATAGCAGCTAAAGGCGATACACATTTTAAGGTATTTAAAGAAGATATTGATAATGTGACGCAAACCCAATTGAAAAAACTAAACCCCGACGAGCGCATTGTAGAAATTGCGCAAATGTTGGGAGGTATTAACATTTCAAATTCTGCATTGGCCCACGCCAAACAATTATTGAACTAAAAAAGTTAAGAGTTAAAAGTTTTACTATTTTTGATTTAAATATTATAAATGTGATTTTAGTACCGAACAAATCCAAAATTGAACAAATCAACATATAAACGAATTAACACCTAAACAAATATGTCATATAATTTACTAAAAGGAAAACGAGGAATCATTTTTGGTGCATTGGATGCCAATTCCATAGCATGGAAAACTGCTGAACGCGTTCATGAAGAAGGCGGAAAATTTGTACTCACCAACGCTCCAATTGCCATGCGAATGGGACAAATTAACGAATTGGCCGAAAAAACCGGATCTCAAATTATACCGGCAGATGCTACTTCTGTTGAAGATCTAGAAAACTTGGTTTCCAAATCTATGGAGATTTTAGGAGGTAAATTAGATTTTGTGTTGCATTCTATTGGAATGTCTATAAATGTTAGAAAAGGAAAAGCGTATACCGACCAAAATTATGATTGGACACAAAAAGGTACCGATGTGTCTGCAATGTCATTTCACAAAGTGATGCAAACCTTGTATAAGGCCGATGCCATGAATGAATGGGGCAGTATTGTGGCCTTAACCTATATGGCTGCTCAACGTGTGTTTCCAGATTATAACGATATGGCTGATAATAAGGCTTATTTGGAAAGTATAGCCCGTAGCTTTGGGTATTTCTTTGGAAAAGATAAAAAAGTAAGGGTGAATACCATTTCACAATCACCTACACCTACAACCGCTGGTCAAGGCGTTAAAGGTTTTGATGGATTCATAACTTATGCTGATAAAATGTCGCCATTGGGTAACGCAACAGCATTAGATTGTGCCAATTATACAGTGACATTATTTAGTGATTTGACAAAAAGGGTAACACTTCAAAATTTATATAATGATGGTGGCTTCAGTAATATGGGAGTAAGTAAAGAAGTGATGGAAGCCTTTATGAAGTAATAAATTAAAAACCATAAGGAATTAAAACCTCGTTAACAGCATGTTAGCGAGGTTTTTTTTATTTCAACTAATTTAAATGCTGAATAAGAATTTTAAATATAAATTTGAGTATATCCCAAAATGTTTTATGATGAAAAAAATTACACTTACTACTTTTGTATTCTTGCTCTCTTATTTTGCATATTCTCAATGTCCACCAAATGGCACTGAAAACCTTCCAGCTGTATCATCAACAAATGACGGATTTGTTCAAACCCTTAAAACTGATGTTGAAACGTTTGAATATGTTACAGTGACTGGTTTAACGATAGGACATAACTATCGGTTTACTAGTACGCATGCTGATCCAGCAATTCATGATTACATAACCATTACCAATACATCAAATACTGCGATTGCTCAGGGAGTTTCTCCGTTGATTATAAACAGTATTGCGATTGCAAATGTAAGGATACATGTCAGGGTTGATGCTGCGTGCAATACAGATGCTTTTTTTCATAAGGTATCTCTTGTGGATTTAACAGTGGCACCGACAACCTGTCAAAAACCAGAGAATCCCGGAATTAATTATAAATCTAATACTAAAATTGATTTCTATTGGAATGCCCCAAGCCTAAGTACACCTAGTGACTATAATTGGGAAATTGTTCCAGGCGGAAATTCTCAAGGAGTAGGAGTTATTGTATCAGGTTCAACAGGAGGAGCAACAAATGCCACTTCAGGAAATGTTTTATCTGCAAACACGTCGTATTCTATATATGTAAGGTCAAATTGTAATGCAAATGGAAATAGTATTTATTTGGGACCGTTAAATTTTACAACAAATGCAAATCCACCTCCATCAAATGATTTATGTAGCGGAGCCATTACAATTATTGAACAAACGAGTATTCCTAATGCTGCCTCTGCAGCATCAACGGCAGGAACCCTTTTGGGAGGGGCAAGTACAGATGTTAATGCAGAAAGCTGTGGAGGTAATACAGGTAATGCTAGAGATGACGTTTGGTATAAATTTGTTGCTCAAACAACAAACGCACATATAACAGTAGAGCCCTCTCCAAATTTTGATGCAGTGGTAACCTTATATTCTGGCAATTGCGGTGCGCTATCGTATCTGGCGTGTAGCGATGTTAACATATCGAGCCCTTCGTTCGAAGAAATATATTATTCAGGTTTGACTATAGGCAATACCTACTATGCTAGGACATACTATTATGGCACTACGACACCTTCAACCCCAACATTTAATATAAAGATTTGGACTACAGGAACGGCAAGCGATGCTGATGGGGATGGTTATATTACTGGTGTTGATTGCGATGATAATAACGCTTCCATTAACCCC
Organism: Flavobacteriaceae bacterium; assembly: GCA_037969605.1. Lineage (GTDB taxonomy): Bacteria > Bacteroidota > Bacteroidia > Flavobacteriales > Flavobacteriaceae > Geojedonia. Next base: position 614 of record JBBKXS010000276.1, on the reverse strand, counting down.
GGGGCCACTGAAGTGGCTGGAAATGATATTGACGAGAACTGCGATGGCAATTACTTGCGCTACGTAGATAGTGACGGTGACAGCTACGGCTCAACCGCAACCGTAAGTAGTTCGAGTGCCACACCAGGCACGAACGAATCGAACAACAACATGGATTGCGATGATGGCAACGCCTCGATAAATCCCGGAGCAACTGATATTGTTGCAAATGGTATTGACGAAAACTGTGACGGCATGTTCCAGTGGTATTTAGATAGTGATTTAGATGGCTATGGTTCGACCACGGTTGTACAATCAACGAACTCCAGTCCAGGTTCAGGTGAATCAAACAATTTTATCGATTGTAATGATGGCAATGCCGCAATCCATCCAGGAGCTACCGAAGTGGCAGGAAATAATATCGATGAGAATTGCGATGGCAATTACTTGCGTTATGTTGATAATGATGGCGATGGCTATGGTTCGACGAACACGGTAAGTTCAACGAGCGCGACACCAGGCACAAACGAATCGAATAATAACACCGACTGTAACGATGGCAACGCTTCGATCCATCCTGGAGCTACCGAGGTGGCAGGAAATAATATTGACGAGAACTGCGATGGCAATTATTT
>JBBKXS010000275.1:0-10515 GCA_037969605.1 Flavobacteriaceae bacterium | reverse complement strand
GTATTAATATTGGCATGCTCATTATATCTAAATACTAAATTTTCTTTATAGGCATTTGAATCGCTTCCACAGGAAAAGAATATAAAAAACAGGTAACCTATTGACAAATAGCCTATTGTTTGTGTTAAATGCCTTGAAACATGTTTTATCATATAATTTTTTAATTGTAAATTTGCAGCCTTGGTAAAAATACAAGAATGAACTCTAGAAAAAAAGTCGCATTTTATACTTTAGGTTGTAAACTTAATTTTTCGGAAACTTCTACAATTGCAAGAGGTTTTACCGATGAAGGTTTTGATCGTGTTGACTTTTCTGAAAGAGCAGATATTTATGTCATTAATACCTGTTCGGTTACCGAGAATGCGGATAAGCGATTTAAAACCATTGTAAAACAGGCTCAAAAGGTAAACCCTGATGCATTTGTTGCGGCTATTGGTTGTTATGCACAATTAAAACCACAAGAATTGGCAGACATCCATGGTGTGGATTTGGTCTTGGGTGCTACTGAGAAATTTAAAATTACAGACTATATTAATAATCTTTCAAAAAATGACTTTGGAGAGGTGCATTCCTGCGAAATAGAAGAAGCCGATTTTTATGTTGGCAGCTACTCCATTGGAGATAGAACAAGAGCGTTTTTAAAAGTACAGGATGGTTGCGATTATAAATGTACTTATTGCACCATTCCTTTGGCGCGGGGTATTTCGCGCAGTGGTACCATGAAAAATGTATTGAAAACTGCCAAGGAAATCTCAAATCAAGGGATAAAGGAAATCGTGCTGACCGGGGTGAATATTGGTGATTATGGCAAAGGTGAATTTGGGAATAAAAAACACGAACATACTTTTTTGGATTTGGTTAGGGAATTGGATAATGTAGACGGAATTGAGCGATTGAGAATTTCATCCATTGAACCCAATTTATTAAAAAATGAAACTATCGATTTGGTTTCAAAGTCGCGAGCCTTTGTACCACATTTTCATATTCCGTTACAAAGTGGAAGCAATGCTATTTTAAACCAAATGAAACGTCGCTATACAAAAGAATTATATGTTGATAGAGTTACAAAAATTAAGGAAGTTATGCCCCAGGCCTGTATAGGTGTAGATGTTATTGTTGGGTTTCCTGGTGAAACCGATGAACATTTTTTGGAAACCTATAATTTTCTAAATGTATTGGACATTTCATACCTACATGTGTTTACCTATTCCGAAAGAGATAATACGGAATCCGCCATTATGGAAAATGTTGTACCAATTAATGTTAGAAACAAGCGTAGTAAAATGCTTAGGGGACTATCGGTTAAAAAGAGAAGGGCTTTTTATGAAAGTCAATTGGGCAGTACAAGAACCGTATTGTTTGAAGGCGAGAATAAGTCAGGTTATATTCAGGGATTTACAGAAAATTATGTCAAGGTAAAAGCCCCATGGAATCCAGATTTGGTCAATACACTCCAAGAAGTGGAATTGACTAAAATTGATGATGATGGTTTGGTAAGATTTGAATTTGTAAAAGAACTTGTAATATAAAAAAACCCGAAGCTTAAAACTTCGGGGTTTTTGTTTCCAAATATTTGGAATTTGTTTTTTTGAATTTTATATCCTGATACCTACAGGAAGCATTTTTTTGTATTTCCGATGACTCCTTATAAATTTTGCGATTTCAGGACTGGTAGGAACTACACTAATATTTCGTTCACCAATATTTTCAAATACCATCGTTAAAAACTCTTCTTCAAAATTTTCTGAATTTATAGAATCTGGAATGACCAGTTTCGTTAAAAAAATCTTTCGATCCTGAAGTGAATATTCAATTTTCGCCAATTGTTCGTCAACTTTTAGTTCATATTGACGTAAAAAATCATTGTCTATTAGTTCTGCTGCTTCAGTCATGATATTTCAGTTTTTTAATTCAATGGTAGTGTAGAAATGCTATTTTACATAGCTTTGCAATGCAAAAGTACAAAAAATATCGTTAAGAATATAGTACGGTCGGTGTAAATGCTTATAAAATAAACCTTTACTAACAAACTAGTATTTATTTTTTGTGATTGACTTATCAACAGAGTTAAAATAATCTCATGGATCAGGACATTATACATGTATATTTTATTCCAGGAATGGCTGCAAATCCATCTATTTTTGAGAACATACAACTTCCTGAAAAACAATTTAAGATGCATTTTTTGGAATGGATGATTCCTGAAAAGAATGAAACTCTCGAAACATACGCCAAGCGCATGATAGCCAAAATTGAACACCAGAACCCTGTATTGATTGGAGTATCTTTTGGAGGTGTTTTGGTTCAAGAAATGAGTAAATATTTAAACCTAAAAAAATTGATTGTCATTTCTAGTATGAAGTCCAATAAGGAGCTTTCGAAACGACTGAAAGTTTTAAAGGTTACCAAAGCTTACAAGATTTTACCCACCAAATTAATTGGCAATATTGAACTTTTAGCAAAATTTGTTTTTGGAAAAGCAATAACCAAAAGAATCGAGCTTTATCATAAATATCTCTCGGTAAGGGATAAACGTTATTTGGATTGGGCAATAAAGGAAGTAATTTTTTGGGAACAGGATAAACCAAACCCAGAAGCAATATATATCAATGGTGATAAGGATACTGTTTTCCCATATTCGTGGCAAGAAAATTGTGTTATTGTCAAAGGAGGAAGACATATTATGATTATTAATAAGTTTAAATGGTTTAATGAACATTTGCCAAAACTAATACTTAACTAATTTTGAAAGGCTTGCTTTATTTTTCTACTTTTATAAAAAATTTATATTATGATAACAATTAAAAATATTTTGGCTATTGTAGGATTGGTTTGCGTGTCTGGGCTATTTATTTTTGCTGTACAAAAAGCCCCGTCTGATGACAATTTGGAAACTAAATCTAAATTAATTAACGATTATAATGTGTATGCCTTAACTATTCCAGACCATTTGGATTTTGCTGGGGAAGCTGTGCCACTTAACGATCCAGATGTTTATGAACGTATGGATAGAGAACTCCTTGTCAATACGTATTGGCAGTCAAATGGCTTATTAATGTTTAAGCGTGCCGAAAAATACTTTCCGGTTATTGAGCCAATTTTAAAAAAGAATGGTGTCCCTGATGATTTTAAATATTTAGCCGTTATTGAAAGTGGATTGATCAATGTGGTTTCGCCAGCTGGTGCAAGAGGTGTTTGGCAAATCATGCCGGCTACCGCTAAGGAAAATGGATTGGAAGTAAATGAAAATGTTGATGAACGTTACAATTTGATAAAGTCTACAGAGGTAGCTTGTAAATATTTATTAAAATCTAAAAAAGATTTAGGTTCTTGGACTTTGGCTGCCGCTGCCTATAATGGTGGAAATGCTGGAATTTCTAATCGTTTGAAAGAACAAAAAGTAACCAATTATTATGATTTGTTATTGGGTGAAGAAACGAGTCGTTATCTTTTTAGAATCATAGCTTTAAAAGAGATACTAAACCATCCTCAAAGGTATGGATATAACTTTACTAAATCAGATTTATATAAGGATATTCCAACTTATGCAGTTACAGTAGACACAGCAGTGACAGATTTCACAAGGTTTGCCCAGCAGTTTGGAATCAATTATAAAATCTTAAAGATCCACAATCCATGGTTAAGGGAAACGAAGCTTGTCAATAAAACAAGAAAAGTTTATAGTATTGAAATTCCCAAAGAAGGCTACTATTCAAAACCTTAAGGTACATTTTTAATCATTTATTCGTTATTTTCAATGTCTAAGGTTGTAATAGTCCCTTTTGTAGAATTTTCGTTTTCAAAAATTAATAGAGATATTCTTTTGTAGGTATCGGTAAAAGAAATGTCGGAAGTATTAATGGCTTCTTTATAAAGTTCAAACTTTTTATTTATAGAAACAAGCTGCTTATTATTTGATACATAAAAACAGACGGGAGCACCAAAGGAATGCTTAAACGTTCTTACAATATTTTCGCTATTATTTTTTCGTTCGTCAATATAGGTCAGTAAAATGTCCTTACTGTATTTTCTTGCAAGGTCTTTTACTTTTTTATTAGCCTCCCAATAAAGTACTATAATGTCAATTTGATTTTTAAATCGAGTAGCCATTGCATTAATGGATTCAATTTCTTCATCATTTTGAAGATACCATGATGTATTTGTAATGAGCAAGAAAGGGTTTATTAAGCTATCGGTGTCTATATGACCTTTAGGGATTATTTTGAGCTTTAGGTTCGGAATATATGTACCTTTTAAATGAAATTTCACAAGTGAGTCGAATAAAAATTCCGCACGTTCAAAATCGTTATTTTGTATGGCTTTGTTGCTTTGGTTATTATAAGATTTTAAATATTGAGATATGGCATCATCAAAATATACTTTCGATTCTTGAGGGAAGACTAAAAGCATGCATCCAAGCGAAAGTAATGTAAACAATAATTTCATGTTTACGTGTTTAGATCAAGTTAGGGCATACTAAATTTAAACAATGACACAATAAAAGACAAAATTATTCGTTGAAGGCACTTAATTTATAAGCATTATATTACTTTATGTGATTTACAAATAAAAAAACCACTGTTTTTCAGTGCTTTATGGAGATATTTTTAAAATTGGTTTACCTACGCCTCATATTTCTATTTCCATAATGCTGATTTGGGATCGATGCTTTTTTCATTTGCTGTTTCATCATTTTTATTTGTTCGGCAAGCATGTTTCTTTTATCCAATTTTTGGGCTTCGCTTAATAGTTTCTGAGCTTCTTGAGGTCTTCTTTTACTAAAGGCAATACCTGCCAAATTTAATTTGGCCATGGCAAGATCATGATCCATGGAAAGACCAAAATCAACAGCTTTTTTAAAATATTTTTCAGCTTCGTTCATATTGGTTTGGGAAACCATAATACCATTCAAAAAATTGAAATAACCTTGCTGTTTCTTTACTAATGCATTGGATGGATTTTTTATTTTATTTAACCATTTAGTGGCCCCTACAAAGTCTTGTTTGCGCAATCTTAAAAAGGCTAAAAGTATAAACTCATTTTTAAAATATAGAAATATAAAAATTGAAGAAAGTAGAATATACATAATTCCGTTACCAATGTTTCCTTCAATAAATTGATAAATGGCATAACCAAATAACAATATAGCAATGGTCAATTTTATATTTTTATTATACATGGTATTTAAATTAAGTGAGCAAAGGTAATAAAAACTATTAAAAATATTTTTAAAATTAGGTTTGGAAGAGTAAAAAGTCTTTGTATATTTGCACGCAGTTTTGGAAAAGGGTTTCAAAACTTTTTTGCGATATAGAATAAGATTTTTTAAAGATAAAAGACAATGAGTAAAAGAACGTTTCAACCGTCAAATAGGAAGAGAAGAAACAAACACGGTTTTAGAGATAGAATGGCTACTGCAAATGGTAGAAAAGTCCTAGCTAGCAGAAGAGCTAAAGGAAGAAAGAAATTGTCTGTGTCATCTGAAACAAGACATAAGAAATAATGATTAACAATTGTTAATATTTAAAGGTGTTGCTTAGGTGTAGCGCCTTTTTTTATACCTATATGATACCTATTTTTGAAGACTTAAAGTTGATGTAATGCCAAAAAACAAAAATTTAAAATCTATACTTATTATTGGATCTGGACCGATAATTATTGGACAAGCCTGTGAATTCGATTATTCTGGAACCCAAGCACTTCGATCACTTCGTGAAGATGGAATTGAAACCATTTTAGTCAATTCGAACCCTGCTACCATAATGACCGATCCAACAATGGCAGACCATGTTTATTTATTGCCCTTGACCACAAAATCGATATTAAAAATATTGAATGATCATCCACAAATAGATGCGGTGTTACCAACGATGGGCGGGCAAACGGCACTTACTTTATGTATAGAAGCTGACGAAAAAGGGATTTGGAATGATTTTAATGTAAGCATTATTGGTGTAGATATTGATGCCATTAACATCACTGAAGACAGGGAGCAATTTAGAGAATTGATGTTAAAAATTGGAATTCCCATGGCGCCTCAAGCTACCGCTAATTCGTATCTTAAAGGAAAGGAAATTGCCCAGGAATTTGGTTTTCCATTGGTTATAAGGGCTTCCTATACACTTGGTGGATCAGGTGCTTCGTTTGTGCATAAAGAAGAAGAATTTGATGAACTTTTAACGCGAGGACTGGAAATTTCACCAATCCATGAGGTCATGATTGATAAGGCACTGATAGGTTGGAAAGAATTTGAGTTGGAACTATTGCGTGATAAAAATGACAATGTTGTCATTATTTGTACGATTGAAAACATGGACCCAATGGGTATCCATACTGGTGACTCCATAACCGTGGCTCCAGCAATGACATTATCGGATACTACCTATCAGCGCATGCGCGATATGGCCATCCATATGATGCGCAGCATTGGAGATTTTGCAGGAGGATGTAATGTTCAATTTGCGGTGAGTCCAAATGAAAATGAAGATATAATTGCCATCGAAATTAATCCTCGTGTCTCACGTTCTTCGGCATTAGCAAGTAAAGCTACTGGTTATCCCATCGCAAAAATAGCTGCTAAATTGGCTATTGGTTACCATTTAGACGAATTGAATAACCAAATAACTAAGTCAACTTCTGCTTTATTTGAACCTACTTTGGATTATGTTGTGGTAAAAATTCCACGTTGGAATTTTGATAAATTTGAAGGCTCAGACCGTACCTTAGGGCTTCAAATGAAATCAGTAGGAGAGGTTATGGCTATTGGTCGTTCGTTCCAAGAGGCACTTCATAAAGCCACTCAATCTTTAGAGATTAAGCGTAACGGCTTGGGTGCTGACGGGAAAGGCTATAAAGACTACGATCAGATTATAGAAAAACTGACCTATGCGAGTTGGGATCGGGTTTTTGTGATTTATGACGCGATTCAAATGGGAATTCCGTTAAGCAGAATACATGAAATCACTAAAATTGACATGTGGTTTTTGAAGCAATATGAAGAACTCTACCATCTCGAAAAAGAAATTTCAAAATTTAACATTGATAGCATAGAGCGTGATTTGTTGCTTGAAGCCAAACAAAAGGGGTATGGTGATCGTCAAATAGCCCATATGCTGAAGTGTTTGGAAAGTCAGGTTTATAAAAAGCGGGAAGAACTTAAAATTAAACGGATTTTCAAACTTGTGGATACCTGCGCTGCAGAATTTAAAGCACAAACCCCTTATTATTATTCAACGTTTGAAGATGATATTGAAACTGCCGATGGCAAACGTTATGTTGATAACGAAAGTCAGGTAACAAGTAAGAAGAAAGTCATAGTATTGGGTTCTGGGCCCAATAGAATTGGCCAAGGAATTGAGTTTGATTATTGTTGTGTGCACGGTGTTTTGGCCGCTTCTGAATGTGGCTATGAAACCATTATGATCAACTGTAACCCAGAAACGGTTTCAACCGATTTTGACATCTCCGATAAACTTTATTTTGAGCCTGTATTTTGGGAGCATATCTACGACATCATCCAGCATGAAAAACCTGAAGGCGTTATTGTTCAATTAGGAGGACAAACAGCTTTAAAACTTGCTGAAAAGCTGGATAGATATGGGATTAAAATAATAGGTACTACTTTTAAATCCCTTGATTTGGCTGAAGATAGGGGAAGTTTTTCGAAATTATTAAAAGAGAATAACATCCCTTACCCAGAATTTGATGTGGCTACCTCGGCCGAAGAAGCATTAGCCATAGCCGATGTTTTGGATTTTCCACTTTTGGTGAGACCATCCTATGTACTAGGTGGTCAAGGCATGAAGATTGTGATCAACAGGAAAGAGCTTGAAGAACATGTGGTTGGATTGCTTCGTAAAATGCCTAACAATAAGCTACTATTGGATCATTATTTGGATGGGGCCATTGAGGCCGAAGCCGATGCTATTTGTGATGGGGAAAATATTTATATCATAGGTATTATGGAACATATTGAACCATGTGGCATCCACTCCGGAGATAGTAATGCAACCTTACCACCTTTTAATCTCGGAGAATTTGTGATGCAACAGATAAAGGACCATACCAAAAAAATTGCACTGGCATTGAATACGGTGGGCCTAATAAATATACAATTTGCAATAAAAGATGATATGGTTTACATCATTGAAGCCAATCCAAGAGCTTCTAGAACTGTACCCTTTATTGCAAAGGCCTACAAAGAACCTTATGTTAACTACGCTACTAAAGTAATGTTAGGTGAGAAAAAAGTAACGGATTTTAATTTTAATCCAAAACTTGAAGGTTTTGCAATTAAGCAACCCGTATTCTCATTTGATAAATTCCATAACGTGAATAAAAAATTGGGACCGGAAATGAAAAGCACAGGAGAAAGCATTTTGTTTATTGATAACCTAAAAGATGATGAATTCTATAACCTATATTCTAGACGAAAAATGTATTTAAGTAAATAGGTACAACTTTTCGACAAGCGGTATTGTGTTATATTTTAAAAATCACTACCTTAGCTAAAACCTACAATATGAAAATAAAACTACGCTATCTTACTTTTTTATTGGTCTCAAGCCTAATGCCATTACAAGTTTTGGCCAATCAAAATTTTGATTTGGAAGGTTCTTCTTTAACCGTATTTGAAACGAATTTGTTTCAAAACAAAGATTTTATAATCTCTCCAAATCCTGCAACATCGACTATTAATTTGTATTTGCCAAAAGGTTTTGAAAATGCTAAGCTTTCTGTTTTTGATGTATTGGGCAAAGAAATTTACAAAATAGAATTGAACTCCCTAAACTCAACAATTAATATTACTAAATGGAACAGTGGGGTGTATTTGGTGAGGATTTCAACTGAAACTGAATCACAGACCAAACGTTTTGTGAAACAATGATAATAAATAAATAGACCATCTATTAGGTGTCTTTTTATTTTTTTGAAAGGTGTTGGGTGAGGTCTAGTTTTACTTTATGATCTTTTAGCACACTTAAATAATTTTCGCGTAAAAATTCTTTCAGATCAAATTCAAATTTTCTGTTTCTTTTAGATTCAATTCGTTTCAAAGCTTTTAGAAAGCGTTTTATTTCCAAATCGTCATTTAAGATTAATCCTGGGACATTTATTGATTTTCCCTCCTCATCCTTGGCAATCATGGTAAAATAAGACGAATTACTGTGTTTAATGCTCCCAGTCCTGATGTTTTGTGACTCTACGCGGATTCCAACGACCATCGAGGTATTTCCAACATAATTTATAGATGCTTTCATAGTAACCAACTCACCAATTTCAATAGGTTTACGGAAATCAACTGAATCAACTGAAGCAGTGACACAATAGGTTTCAGAATGTTTGGAGGCACAGGCAAATGCAATTTGATCCATTAGATTTAAAATATAACCACCATGAATTTTACCATTAAAATTGGAATGTGATGGCTGCATCATTTCTGAAATTGAAATGCGCGACGAATCTACGGTTTTATATAAGCTTAGTTTATTCACCCTCTCTAAATGTTATTTTAGCTTCAATTTTAGGAATTTCTTCTAACTCTATTTCTTTTTTAATTTGATTGGTTTGCTCAATTAAATCATTTGTTAAGATTTGTTTTTTTCTTTTTTCCATTGGAGGATTGAGCTTTACAGCATTTTCAAATTCGATTACACGTTTCAATATTTCTTTGGGCAATAAAGTTTTGGACTTATGTAGAATATCCAAAAATTCTTCCATAAAGTACATTTCAATTTGAATTTTACGCTTGGTAGTATGGGCAAACTTCCCAATTACTCTGCATATATCATCCCTTTCTTCAGGACTTAACTTATCGGCGAATTCGTATTCTTCGATTTTTTTTAGGCTTAAAATAATTGGTTCTAATGAATCTTTTGAAATTACATAAACATTATAATCCCCTATATTAAATATAAATTCTTTAATAACAGATAGAGTATTAGAAGGAATTACCAAAAAAATATCATTCTTAACATTATCATGTTTTGTGTATTTTTTTAGGTTTTCGGTTTGAGTTCTTATATATTTTGGAAAATTATTTAGATCATCATTGGCTGGGCTTTTTGCATCAAAAATGATAAACTGATCTAAAATTTCAATTGTATTGTCTGGTTTTCCTCCAGAATACGGAAAATCGTTCTGCTCAATATATGTTATAATATTGTTTTTACAAATAAGACGAATATGATTTTCAACATCTTTTTCATGATTTGCCCAAGTTTCTTTCAGGAATTCTAATCGCTGTTTTTCCTGATTAATTCTTTCATTTTCCAGTCTTTGTTTATCATCTTTCAAAGAAATGATAAATGTGTTTGAAGTATCTATTTTCTTGTCATATTCTTTACGTCTTGCTTCTTCGGTGCTTTTATAAGTGGTGTTTTCTGTTTTAAGATTGTTTCTTTCTACTTCTATATTTTTTAATTGAACTTCAAATCTGGTCTTTTCGTTTTTTAATAAATCGAAATCAGATAATTTGTTTTCAAGAACTTCAATTTTGTTTAAATGCTTATCAAT
>JBBKXS010000274.1:0-7060 GCA_037969605.1 Flavobacteriaceae bacterium | reverse complement strand
CGGGATTTCATAATTTACCTGTACCTGTTGGTTCTGGATATTTGGATCGCCTAGATCAAAGAACCCATCCCAAACATCAAGATTTGGATCCTGTCTTCCGTTAATTCTATCGTCAACAAAATAATTTCTAACAATATTGGTATTTGCCGCATTGAAGCTTAAACTCAAGGCCTTGGTAATATTGTAATTGATGGCGTATTGCGTATTGAAATTATAATTTCTTCTGAAGAGCTCTTCAAGTCCAATATTGTTTCCAGTTAAATCAACTTCCCTAAATTTTTGTTTACTGAACTGTCTAAGTATATCTGAATTGAAGGAAAAGCTTGTTGGCAATAGATTAAAGTTGAAATCTTTCAAAATCTTCCAATACTTGCCTGTAAATAGAGAATCATTTTTAACAAATGGTTCTACCACTATAGGATTAAAGCTATAATTATAATTTACACCAGCTCTTACATTTTGGTCCAATGCATTTTCAATTTCAAAATCTCTATGCATTACCTTATTATGTGAAAAATTGAAGGTAAAATTCTCGACATCATAAAAATGTGGTTTCGATTCTCCGGTACGTTGCTTCTTGACACCTATAAAATTAATGCTTTTGCGTTTGGTGTAATTTTCATTGACTGACAGTATGGAATCTTTATTAGGGGAATTATCCAGTTGTGTTTGAAGTTTAATATCCTGGTAAAACTCATCAAACTCGGGAGTAATGGACTCTTCACTCTGGGCATAATTAAATGGAATTTGAATGCCCCATTTTTTTGGCAACAATTGACCAAGATTGACATTGGTCACCACATCATATTGTTTTACATCTTCCCTACTTCTTTCGTTAGGGCGTTGCTCTAAAGAACCAAAGCCTGTTGTACTTTGTCTACCAGTAGCACTAATGTTGGCAAAGTCAGCAATATTAGTATCAACACTGGCTATTGCAGCCCAACCTCCTTGGTTGTCCATATCGGATAGGCGCAATTCATTAAACCAAATTTCACCACATTGATTCATTGGGATATTACCGGCTCCTGGATTTTTAATCCCTACCATTAAAACTCTTACATCACCAAAATTTGGATTCCCTTTTATAGCAACACGTTGCTGTCCGAGAGTTTGTGGATCAAACTCGTTAACTGGTATTGGGCCATCAGGTGTGACATCATAATATAATGGTGTTGCATTGGCTAAAGACCCATTGATTATACCTAGGGATTTGATTTGCTGTAACACTTCTAAATCCAAATTTATTTCGTTTGGCCAAACATCTTCACGAGAAGATCCTGCTTTAACATCAAGTGGTAACTCAATTTGGTAAAAATTTTGGGTCAAATCGTTACCCATACGTATAAATCCAACCAATTCCCCTGATCCAAGGCTTCCTGTTTTTCCGGCCTGGGCGTGCATAAACATGCGCAACTTTTTATATTGTCGCATATCTATGTTAATATTTTTGAACACCCCTTTTGAGTCTTTAGGTTCCAATTCACATACTTCTAGAACCAAGGATTGTTCATTTTGCCTAATGATATTGTTGTTGTTGTTTAATTTTTCCAACTCAACTCCTGGAGGCAAAACATAGTTTCCTTCATTTTCTTGAAGTCCAACGACACCTACATTTAATTCAGCATTGGCGCTATTGTTATTGGGATCTTGATCTAAATCTAAAGTATAGCGCCTCCAATCACTTCGCACCAAATCCAAGGTTGCAAAACGCAAGACCGTATTTTGAGAGAATCTGTTAAGGTACAATCTTGCAAAACGTACGGATCTGATATCGGTTATTCCGCCGATAGCTTTTCGATAAGGAGACTCTGAAATTGGAATTCTAAATTGATACCATTTTACTTCCCTCGATTGTCCATTTGGCAATACCACATTTCTAGTTTTTATGTCATTAATCTGAACATTGTTTTCATTTAAAGTACTTGGTGAAATGTCGATGTCATATTCATAGTAACTATCAATGGTATTCATAGTATTATCTCTGTTGATATCCTCTACATCGGGTTGTGGAGCTGCACCACGGTTAGTTTGGGTAAACGTGTCAGGTGAGTTCCCTTGTGATCCATTATATTTTTTATACCGCTGAAAGATGTCTCCTTCAGTATTCAAGAAATAGGTGTAGTTGTCTTTCGATGGGTCTTCACCAAAATTAGCTCCAAATTGTGCAATTTCTTCCGCATCATCATAACCATCAAAACCCACATCTTGATTATCACGCTCTTGGCCTAGGGTTGAAAAGGTATAAATTAATGACTGATTTTTAGGCACAACGGTCTGGTATGCAGTTACTGGTGTAAGCGTACTAATATCTCCATTTTCAGGTAGTCCATTTTCATACATCTTTTTCCCATCTTTTAAGATGTCTTCGGAAATATTACCCAAATCGATACTTAAAGTTCCACCTGGATTTGTTGGATTGTCCAAAAATGGATCTTGAAGCCAAAACTCGATATATTCTACATTGGCTTGTTCAAAATCAGTAGAAGTGATCTGTCTAGTTATACCAGCCCATGCCTGAATTGGATTATTAATAGTACCATTAGCAGCAGTTGGATCAAAATTATAGGGTCCTCTTTCTGTTGGATAATAAGCTAAATCTAAAGTGTTTATCACAGTTGATTGTCCTTGAACGATATCCCTTTCAGGGAAAATTTCATCAATAAAAACACGTCTGGTGTAAAGGTTTGATACATCCTCCTCCGATAAGCCACTTGGCCGTTGGCTACTATAGAATATGGGGTCTATGGTATACCAGTTTAAAAATGCCCGACCATAACCATTTTGAATACCTGGATTATTTACAGGATCATCCTCATTGACATTATTGACCGTTCTTGGCCTGCTCGACAACACCCAAGATTGTGGTGTTAGCAATTCAATGGAACCTTGAGTGCCTTCAAAGTCATCTACGTATACCGTTGCTTCATTATTAAAATTAGAGCCTTTTGGAGCACCTGGTGCCAAATAGGCAAACTCTCCTCTAATTGATAGATTAGAAGGAACATCGGTATCTATATTTGGAAGTTTATTTACCAGTCGTGTAAGAAATGGAACTTCTGTAGAAAAATTACCATTTAGACCTAAAATCGTATTATTAATAGGTTCGCTATTATAGTTTGCTTTCTGAGTGATAGGCCGTTCGTTAAGGTTGAGAAAGGTTCCTCCTAAAACAAAATTTTCATTAAACTGATGCTCTACATTAACACCAGAAAATCGTCTTGTTTGTTGGCCAAATACGGCATTATTTTCAACAGAAACATTTATTGGTGTATTGGATGCTTTTAAAGCCTCATCCAAAATTTGTACTCGCCCCAATTGGTAATTAACAGTATAGTCAATGCCTTCCACCAATACTCGGCCTCCAGCTGTAACTTTTACAGATCCTCTAGGAACATTAAAGGCTCCAACAGAAATCCCATCACCACCTACAGATTTAAACTTCCCTTTAATTTGAAATTTGTTTTTTTCAGCTTCATTTAAAGCTGCCGTTTTTGTTTTTTTATAGAGAATATCGTATACATATTTCTCTTGGTTTGGATTGGTATAAATGTCTGCTTCATACTCTGCGGCATTATTATTTGGATTCTTATCATTATCCAAAACATCAAATAAATAGCGCCCAAAGGGTTCCACTTTTGTGAAAATAATTTTTCCGTTTTGGGTCAGAACCGTAAGGCCTGGCACAAAATCAAAAAATCCATCACCGTTTTCCTGTGGATCGTTATTATAATTGAGCCGATCAAGATGAAATAACCTTATTAATGGTGTGTCTATAATGTTTCCATCATCTGCCGGGTCAAAAGGGGTGTTGTTGTTGAATGTTGGAAAGGAAGTGCCTTCCACCGGAGAAATATAGTTTAGGGGTGATGTTTCTGTGTAAAAAATATTGAGTCTAAAATCTTCCTGACTTAATTGAAACGCCCCTGTATCGTACACGTTTTTCATCATCAAATCCCAAATAGGTTCATCAACATTGGTAATAGCACTTTTTAGCATTTTTAAAACCAAATTGTTATTGTTTACAATCTGATTACCAGTGCCTACATCTGTACTGACACCTGTTGCTTCTACGCCACCATTTGCAAACTCACCAACTTGATAAACAGTTCCTCCTATTGTATATTGAAATGCCACGGCCAAAACTTCATCATTCAGCAATCTCTGATTTAACGAAATGTATCCCAATTGGGCATTTAAGGTATAATCTGATCCTTGAATCAATTTTTTGGCGTTTTCGAGTTTTCCAAAATCAAATCCCTCATTTGCAGTAGGCAAAATACCTTGTTCAACCGTTGTGATATCTCTAACAGCTTGAGTTAATTGTGAACCTGCACCACCAATGTTAGTGGGGTCAAAATCGTTATTGGGATTATTAGGGGGTTGGTTGGCTCCTACATTAACAAATCCCGCAGGAGGTGTGTCTAGACCAATTATATCCGATTCTCCCAAGTCCTGAAACGCTACAATGTTTCTGACGTTATCCGTTTGGTTGCTTCTGTTGGTAACCCAAATCTCAATCCTAGTAATTTGAACATTGTTATCAATAAATGGATAACGTAACAGGGAATTATCATAATTGTTCCTAAAGTATTGTGCTAAAAAAAAGTGACGATTTTCATCATAATCCCTCACGAAAAAATTAAACTCTTCCAAAGTACCTCCACCTTGCGCAATGACTGAACGAGATTGTGATTTTTGTTCGGAAAATACTGCTGTTACTTTGGTTTTTCCAAATTGTAATTCAGTCTTTACTCCAAATAAGCTTTGTGCCCCTTGAATTAACGAACTGTTTAACGGCATACTTACATTTCCAACTTCAATTTTTCTAACAATGTCATCTTCATCTGGTGTGTATTCCAGTTTTACCAGGTTTTGAAAATCGAAAGTAGATTGCGTATCATAATTAGCAGTCACTTGAAGTCTGGTTCCCACCTTACCCAATAAACTTAAGCTAATGCGTTGATCAAAATCAAAGGTGAAATTGCTCCTATTCCTTGGAGAAAAGGTAGGATTATCCTGTTTTGAAAACAACACTCCCAAATCCATTTCTACAGAACCTTGCGGAATGACCTCAATGGTATTGCTGCCAAAAATCGTTTCAAATAAATTAGAATTCACATAAAACTCAGGTAACAGATTTTTTTGCACATCTTCGGAACCTTCCTTTTTGCCATCGGCAGCATCTATTTTTTGCTTGTAATAGGATTTTAAATTTTCCTGAACAACTAATTGTTCGTATTCTTTAGGTGTTAAAATAATTGGATAATTGATATTGAATTCCCCAACAGTTTCGGTATAAATATACCGATCGGACAACGGATCATAGGTGTATTTAGAAACAATACTTTCTGGGTTTGGCATATTGATCCGACCTAATGAAAATCCCGTTTTTGTGGTGTCTTGAGCCACGGGTATTTGTTGCGCAAAGGCAAGATCATTAATCAATAATAATACATTGATTAACAGCAGATGATTTAAAAATTTTGATAAAGTATAGTTAGTTGTGCCCAAATGTTTATAAATTTTTTAAAGCTTCCTTTATGACGGTTTCAACATTGGCTTCAGGATTATTTATAATAATTTTATCAATAATGCGTTCAGATTGCTTCCTTATAAATCCAAGGACTTCTAAAGCAGATAACGCTTCTTCTTTAATGGTATTGTTTTTACTGACAGAAACTTCGTCAATATCATATACTTTAAGAATTTTATCTTTTAAATCTAGAATAACACGCTGTGCAGTTTTTGCCCCAATGCCTTTGATGGATTGAATTAACGCTACGTCACCTACTGCAATCCCTTCCCTAACTTGTTTTGGTGTTAATGAAGATAGCATAGTTCTTGCAATACTCGCCCCAACACCACTAACGGAGATTAATAACTTAAATATTTCACGCTCGGCGATCGATGAAAACCCATATAACGTATGTGAATCTTCCCTAACCAATAAATAAGCGTAAAGTTTTAATTTTTCTTTATCGGGAATTTCAGAGTAGGTATGCAGAGAAATATGAAGTAAATATCCCACACCATTACAATCAATAACAACATCTGTTAGATTTTTTTCAACTAATTTACCCTCAATATGTGTAATCATGTATTGTAATAGCTTAACATCTCAAATGTAATAAAATTATTGACAATACAAAGTCGATTAATTTACTGATACTGCTTTAAGCTCTAACTCTTTTTTTTCTTTTTGTTGAGCATCAATTACGGCAATGGCAGTCATATTCACAATTTCATCTACACTTGCACCCAATTGCAGAATATGAACAGGTTTGCGCATACCCATCATAATTGGCCCAATGGATTCAGCATTGTTTAATTCCTTGAGAAGTTTATAGGTAATATTAGCGGACTCTAAGTTTGGAAAAATAAGTGTATTTACTTTTTTGCCTACCAGTTTTGAAAAAGGAAACGTTGCTTTGAGCATGTCTCCGTTTAGCGCAAAATCTGTTTGTAGTTCCCCATCTACCAATAAATCTGGATGTGATGCGTGTAAGTAAGCAACAGCATCCCTGACCTTAGTCGATCTTGGACTCGGAGATGACCCAAAATTAGAAAACGAAATCATAGCTATAACAGGTTCCATACCAAACATACGTACCGTTCTTGCTGTCATTTGGGCTATTTTAGCCAAATCTTCGGCAGTTGGATCAATATTAATGGAAGTGTCACTTAAAAACATGGGACCACGTTGGGTCATCATCAAATTAGTGGTTGCCGCTCTCGTTGCCCTAGTTGCTAAACCAATAAGTTCCAACATTGGTTTAACCACTAATGGATAACTACGGGAATATCCAGAAATTAAGGCATCAGCATCACCTTCATTAACCATCATAGCTGCAAAATAATTGCGTTCCCGCATTATTGTTTGAGCTGAATACAAGGATACTCCTCTACGTTTACGCTGTTCCCAATATACCTTGGCATATTTATTTTTACGTCGCAATTCTTCATCTGATTTTGGATCTATGATTTGTATATCAGCATCAAATTCAATTTCTTTCATAAGTTCTTGAATCGTGTCCTTTCGGCCCAACAGAATTGGTATTGC
>JBBKXS010000273.1:0-5236 GCA_037969605.1 Flavobacteriaceae bacterium | reverse complement strand
TATGAATCCTTTAAAAATGCTACTATTCAAGATATTTTCACAAATGAGCAATTACAGAGCAGTTTAGTACTGGAGGCAAACACCCTGAATTCTTTAATATTAATCAATACTGGCGATTTTAGTTTTGAAGTCAAGCTATTACCTTATGAAGCTCAGTTTTCTCCAATTTTTGCCATTGCCACTGCAGATTTTGACCATGATGGGGATCAAGACCTTATCTTAGGAGGAAATTTAAATGGAGTTAAACCCGAATTCGGCAGGTATGATGCATCCTTTGGAAACTATCTTGAAAATTTAGGAAATGCAAATTTTAAGTTTCACCAAAAAGGAAAAGGATTAAAGGTCAACGGTCAGATACGGGACATAAAAATCTTAAAAAATGAAATTTTCATTGCAAAAAATAACGACTCATTAGAGGTTTATAAGTATTAACATGACAAAAAAAGTAGTCTTTATTTTTATTCTTATTTTGGGGATTAGCTGTTCGAAAAAAGAAGAAGCTCTTAAAAATACCGAAGAGGCACCTTTCAACAATATAGATCCATTGGAATCTGGAATTGATTTCTCCAACGATTTAAAGCCTAATGGTATGTTAAACATAATAGAATATTTATATTATTATAATGGAGCAGGGGTTGCTTTAGGGGATATCAACAACGATGGATTGGATGATATCTACCTTGCTGCAAATCAAAAACCTGATAAATTATATCTCAATTTAGGAGGTTTAAAATTCAAGGATATTTCAATAAGCAGCGGTATTAGTCAAGATTCTACATGGTCAACAGGAGTAACCATGGTAGACATAAACAACGATGGCCTTTTGGATATCTATGTTTGTAAAGTAGGTAATTATAAAGGGCTTAAAGCAGCCAACGAATTATACATCAACAAAGGAAACAATTCTTTTGAAGAGCAAGCAGAGGAATATGGACTGAATTTTTCAGGATTTTCAACACAGGCATCCTTTTTTGATTATGACCAAGATGGTGATATGGACATGTATCTGCTGAACCATTCGGTACACTCGTTAAATACCTATGGCAATGCGGACTTGAGAACAAAATCGGACAAGTTATCCGGAGATGTTTTATATGAAAATAAAACAGAAAATGGACAGATAAAGTTTGTTGACGTTACCAAGCAAGCGGGTATTTACAATAGTGCATTGGGATATGGGTTGGCTTTAGCCACCTCTGATGTCAATAACGATGGATTGATGGATATTTATGTTGGGAATGATTTTCATGAAAATGACTACTTATATATTAATAACGGAAACAAAACCTTCACAGAATCTAGTACTGATTATTTCAATCATACTTCAAGATTTACTATGGGAGTAGATATAGCTGATATTTCCAATAATGGAAAATTAGACGTCATTACTTTAGATATGATGCCAAATAAAGCTGACATTTTTTTAAAATCAGGAGGTGAAGACACCGATAAAGTAAATCAAATAAAAAAATCATTTGGTTATCAGCAACAATATGCTAGAAACCATTTACAGTTAAATAATGGCAACTATTTTACAGACGCTGCCCTAATGTCTGATACATATGCGACAGATTGGAGTTGGGCACCTTTGATCATGGATTATAATAATGACGGCTTAAATGATATTTATATTACCAACGGCATTTATAAAAGACCCAACGATTTAGAATATATCAATTTCTTAAGCAATGTAGATTTCGCTAAATATTCCGAGACCTCGCAAGACACAATTGAAGCCAAATTGGTCAACACCATGCCAATGCTCAACATCCCAAATGTTTTGCTTCAAAACCATGACAATTTGGTTTTTAAAAACATTCAAGTAGACCAAAATAATTCAAAATCCTATTCCAATGGTGCAGCATATTCAGATCTCGATTTAGATGGAGACCTAGACATTGTAGTCAATAACATAAACGAGAAAGCTACACTTTTGGAAAATAAAACGTCAGATTTAGACAAAAATAATTACTTGGCTATTAATCTTTTGGAAACCAATAATAGTATAAATACCAATGGCGCAAAAGTGTATCTCTATTCAGGGAATAAAAGTTTTTATAAAGAAGAGAGTACAGTACGAGGTTTTGCATCAAGTTCTACAAGAAAAGTACATTTTGGTCTAGGCAAATTAAATACAATAGATTCCTTAAAAGTGATTTGGTATGATGGAACCCAAACCTTGAATAATGGAATAAAAATCAATTCATTGGTAACTATTTCTAAAGAAAATACTACCAGAGCAATATATAAGACTGAACCTAAACAAGTATATACAGCCTTTGACTATGTACACAAAGAAGATCCCTATTTAGACTATGAAAGGGAAGCATTAATGCCTGAAAAATTGTCAACCGAAGGACCATCAGTGGTTCAGGCCGATTTTAATGCCGATGGGTTGATGGATTTATTTATTGGAGGTGCAAGAAATCAAGCTCCTATCCTATACTTACAAGATAGTGAAGGTAAATTCATCATTAAGAGTACTCCAGTGTTTATTACCGATAATATCTATGAAGATGTTGATGCCACAGCCTTTGATATTGATGCCGATGGCGATTTGGATATTTATGCTTTAAGCGGAGGTAATGATTACAAAGAAGGTGACCCCATGTTGGAAGACCGAGTATATATAAATGATGGTTTAGGAAATTTTACCAAACTCAATTCTAAATTATTGGTTACAAATGGCGGATCTGTTTCAAGCTTTGACTTTAATCATGATGGTTTAGATGATTTGTTCATAGGTAATCGATCAATTCCCGAAGCCTATGGCTTATCCCCATATAGTTTTATTTTGAAAAATGTAGGGCAAAATAATTTTGAAATCGTGGAAAAAAGACGGTTCGGGATGATAACCGACAGCAAATGGGTAGATTTTAATAATGATGGACATGTAGAATTGGTATTGGCTGGAGATTGGATGCCAATTATGGTGTTTTCCTATAATGGCAAAGATGCTTTTGTAAATAAAACTCAGGAGTTTGGTCTGGATAGCTCCAATGGTATGTGGAACGTCATCACAATTTCAGACCTCAATAATGATGGCTTATTGGATATCGTTGCAGGTAATACGGGCTTAAATTTTAAATGGAAAGCTTCAGTTGAAAAACCCGTAAAAATATATTTGGATGATTTTGATAAAAATGAACAATTGGACCAACTTATTTTTTATGACTTTTTTGGCACTTATGTTCCGTTCGCTTCTAAAGATAAATTGGTGCAGCAAATTCCTTCATTAAAGAAGAAGTTTTTAAATTACAATACCTTTTCAAAAGTTTCTTCAGTTATTGATCTTACACAAAAAAAGGAATCCGATATATTGGAAGCAAAATATATTTATGAGTTGCGCTCCATGGTGTATTTAAATAATGGCACCAATTTTAGGCCATTTCCATTGCCAAAACAGGCCCAATTAAGTACCATTGAAGATATCTATGTTGATAATGAAACTATTATTTATACTGGAAATTACTATGGATTTGTAACCGAATTGGGTGAAAGTTCATCAAATCCTGGTGGTATGCTGGCCTTTTTAAACAATAAAACCTTTAGTGAATCACAGCCTTTAAATTTACCTAAAGATTTTAGTGGTAGAAAAATTATTAAATTGAAAGAGAATACATTTTTAATCGTATCAAATAATGGTAAATCCTATATTGTAAATCCCAAAATATTAAAATAATGATGCTATGAAATATTTAAATTTTAAGCCCTATGTTTTGAAGAGTGTTTATATGGTATTGGTTGTAGGTAGTTTTGTGGGATGTAGTAAAGCTTCGAAACACATAGAAATATCTGCAGAACAATATCATCAATCAGTCGATAAGGTGGTTGAAATCATGATACATGATATATTTTCGCCACCTGTAGCAAGTAGAATATTTGTATATCCAAATATTGCTGCCTACGAAATTCTGGCTCAAAAAAGCACAAAAAATAAATCTCTAACTGGGGTATTACATGAATACACTTCAATTCCCAAGGCGGATTCTACAAAACAAATTAATTTGGAATTATCCGCATTGATCGCGCACATGGAATTGAGCAAAGCCTTAATTTTTTCAGAAAAGCGGTATGAAAAATTGCAAGACAGTTTATATGCGCAATGGAAAGATACTAATAAAGAAGAGTTTGAGCAGTCCAAAGTGTATGCAATGTCTATTGTTGATTATATGAAGGCATGGATGAACAAGGATAATTATGCACAAACCAGGACTATGTCCAAATTTACAGTAGACACTGATAATCAATCCCGATGGCAACCAACGCCACCAGCCTATATGGATGGTATTGAGCCTCATTGGAATCAGATAAGAACATTTGTGATAGATTCTGCTCAACAATTTAAACCAAAAGCACACCCAGAATTTTCATTGGATAAGAATTCAAAATTTTATGAGGAATTAATGGAAGTCTATAATACCAGTAATGAAATAACTAAAAAAGGAGATGAATCTGAGGAGGTTGAAATCGCCAAATTTTGGGATTGTAATCCATTTGTTTCAGTAACAAGAGGACATTTCATGTTTGCTACCAAAAAAATATCTCCTGGCGCCCACTGGATACTGATAACCAAAATTGCTACAAGAAAAACCAATTCCAGTTTTGAAGATACAGTTAATGCTTATATTAAAACATCTTTAGCTATAGCAGACGGATTTATAAGTTGCTGGGACGAAAAATATAGGAGTAATTTAATAAGACCTGAAACCTTGATCAATCAGAATATAGACCCAGATTGGCTGCCTATTTTACAAACACCTCCTTTTCCAGAATATTCAAGTGGGCACTCGGTGGTTTCGGGAGCTGCTTCGGTAATTTTAACTAAAATATTTGGAGACAATTTCTATTTTGAAGATGATACTGAATTGCAATTTGGTCTTCCAATGCGAAGCTTTAATTCCTTTTACCAAGCCTCTAGTGAAGCAGCTATAAGCAGAATGTATGGAGGAATTCATTATAGAGCCGCAATAGAAAATGGATTGGCACAAGGTAAAACATTAGGACATTTTGTTGCCGATAAACTTGGATTGTAGAACCCAAAAATTGGATTCATAAAAGATTATTGATGTGTTTTTTCAAGCAACTGTCTAACCCAAGGTTGTCTATTCCTTCTAATCTTTTTTTGAGAGTATTAGTTGTGCCCTTAATTTTTATTATTTATCTATTATAGACCCCATTATTTTTTTGTATTTTTAAGTTCTTCATTACAGATTTAAATATAAAAGAATAATGG
>JBBKXS010000272.1:0-3209 GCA_037969605.1 Flavobacteriaceae bacterium | reverse complement strand
GAGTAAACCATATATAAATAATGAAACAAAATTATATTATGAAATATCACAGCATCTCAATTTTTTATTTCAAAAAAAAATTAATTATGAAGCTAATATTCAGCAAAAAATTAAAGCTTATATAAAAGAAGGTGATGTTGTCTTTGATATTGGAGCAAATATTGGTCAATATGCGTTATTGTTTAGTTCTATAGTAAAAGAAGATGGAAAAGTTTATTCCTTTGAACCAGATTATAAAAATTTTAGTTTTTTACAATTCAATTGTAATATTAATAAAAAAACAAATTTATGCTGTTTAAATTTTGGTATAGGAGCACAAGAAGGCGTTTTAGAATTTTATCGTGATACCGAAACAGGTGGGAGAATGGGATCCTTTAAACAGGAATACGTAGGCAACAGATTTAAAGGATTAAAAGAACGTGTAGAAATTAAAAAATTCGATACCCTAATAACTAACTATGGAGTCCCTAATTTTGTAAAAATTGATGTTGAAGGCTTTGAATATGAAGTTTTACAAGGATTAAATAGGCAACTTGATAAAACAATATTTTTTATTGAAGTAAGAGACGAAACAAAAAATCAAGTATTTGAATATTTCAAAAAGAAAAATTTTCAATGCTTCATTATTGACTCTAAAAATAAATTAATAAAGAGCACTGATGAAATCCCTGGTTTTGCTAATTTACTTTTCCTGCCACATTATCAAGTAATAAAATCAACATAATATTTACGCAAATATTTTGAAAAAAATAGATCTCTCAACTTACAAAAATGTTTTAAGCCTTGAAAATCAATTTGGGCGTATGGCTTGGATTATAGTATGGTTTTTATTTGTCAGACCAATTCCAAGAAGCTTTGGAAATACTTGGAAATTATTTTTATTGCGATTATTTGGCGCAAAAATACATTCAAAAGCTGTTGTATATTCTACAGTTAGAATTTATGCCCCTTGGAATTTAGAAATGCATGCCTATTCATGTTTAGCACCTGAAGTGGATTGTTATAATGTAGATAAAGTAATTATTGGTGAGCATTCAACTGTTTCTCAAAAAACCTACTTATGTACAGCATCTCATGATGTTACCAAGAGTAATAACCCACTAATAACAGCACCTATTGTAATTGAAGATCAGGCTTGGGTAGGTGCAGATGCTTTTATCGGGATGGGCGTTACTATAGGCCAGGGAGCCGTTGTAGGTGCAAAGGCAGCAGTTTTTAAAGATATAGAACCATGGGTCATTGTTGGTGGTAACCCGGCAAAATATATAAAAAAAAGAGTGATGAATGATTAGTGCACTTATTTTAACATACAATGAGGAAAATATTTTAAAACAATGCATTGAAGCTCTTGCCTTTGTTGATGAATTAGTTGTTTTTGATTCTTATAGCACAGATGATACTTTAAAAATTGCAGGACAGTATGATGCTAAAATTGTTCAAAGAATATTTGACAATTATGCATGTCAAAGAAATGCCGCTTTAAAAGAGGTTAGTGAGGATTCAAAATGGATTTTAATGGTAGATGCTGACGAGATTGTTACGCCTCAACTAAAACTTGAGATTCTTGAAAAAATTAAAATTCAAGATAATACCACCATGTATCGAGTAAGAAGAAAAGACATGTTTCAAGGGAAGTGGATTAAGCAAAGTAGTGGTTATCCGACATGGTTTCCTAGATTGTTTAAAAATGGAAGTGTCACAGTAGAACGGGAGATTAATGAAGAATATAAAACAACTGGCGATGAAGGACTTTTAAAGGAACATTTAATACATTTCCCTTTTAATAAAGGATTGACTTGGTGGATTGAGAAACATAATCGTTATTCTGAAATGGAAGCTCGGAGAATGATAAACGAAATTAATGAACCATTCAAACTTTCAGATTTATTTTCAAAAAATCCTATTATAAAACGTAAGGCTCAAAAACGTTTTAGTTATCAATTGCCTTATAGACCGCTTCTTATATTTTTAGCATTTTATATTTTAAAAGGGGGATTTTTAAATGGAAGTGCGGGATATAAGTTTTGCAAACTCAGAAAAATGTATGAAACTATGATTGATTTAAAATTTAAGGCTTTGAAAAATAATTATTAAATGAAGGTTTCTATCATCACAGCAACTTTTAATAGTGGAACTACTTTAGAGAAAACCATGGCTTCATTGCAACTGCAAACCTATAGTAATATTGAATATATAGTGGTGGATGGAGAGTCGAAAGACAATACATTAGCAATTATTAAAAAAAATAAATCACATATATTCTATTGGATTTCAGAACCTGACAAAGGTATGTATCATGCACTTAATAAAGGTATTCAATTGGCAACGGGAGATGTTATTGGGTTTTTACACTCCGATGATTTGTTAGCTTCTAATACAATAATTGCTCAAATTGTCAATGAGTTTCTTCAATACTCCACTGTAGATGGCGTTTATGGTGATTTGGAATATGTGAATAAAGAAAATACATCGCGTATAATTAGGCACTGGAAAAGCGAACCCTTTCAACCTACATTATTAAGAAAAGGATGGATGCCTGCCCATCCAACCTTATTTTTAAAACGTGAAGTGTATAAAATACATGGAGTTTTTAATTTAAATTATAAAATTGCTGCAGATTACGATTTTATGCTACGTGTACTAAAAGACAATTCTCTTAAATTTTTATATTTGCCTCAAGTAATTACAAAAATGAGAATAGGTGGAGCTAGTAACCGAAGTCTTAAAAATATCATTCAAAAAACGAAGGAAGATTATCGCGCTGTTACATCTAATAAAGTTGGAGGCGTATTTACTATTTTAAGAAAGAATACTTCTAAGATTAAACAGTTTTTCTAAAAATTGCTTTATATTTCTAATTAATTAACAAAGATAAAAAATGGACTACAACATCCTATCAAATTTATTGGTCATAAGTATCCTAGCCCTTTTAAATTCGTTTTTGCAGGCATATATTGTTATCCCTAAAATATGGTGGATCGTAGAAATGCGTGATTTAAGAGATATGCCTAATAATAGAAGTTCTCATAAACAATCAATACCGAGCATGGCAGTCGTGGCTTTTTTTATATGCTTGATACTCAACTTCTTTTTTATTCAATATTTTGATACCGAATATATAACTCTTAATATCATTGCTTCGTTAACTATCATTTTTAAAGTGAGTAAAAAAAATATCTGCATGTTATTTAAACAGATTGCTTCAATAC
>JBBKXS010000271.1:0-17696 GCA_037969605.1 Flavobacteriaceae bacterium | reverse complement strand
TAAAAATATTATCAACTAGACAGATTTATACACCCAGAATTATTACCTAATTATTGAAATTTATATATTTGTCCGCAAACTAAACAACATTTAGAATATGGCAAAGATAAAATTAGAGTACTTATGGTTAGATGGTTACAAACCAACTCAGAATTTAAGAAGTAAAACAAAAGTCGAAGAACACGAAAATTTTAAGGGCACTTTAGAGGAGATAGGAAATTGGTCTTTTGATGGATCCTCAACAAGACAAGCTGATGGCAGTTCCTCAGACTGTTTATTAGTTCCCGTTGCAATTTATCCTGATCCTGAACGTGTAAATGGATGGTTGGTAATGACTGAAGTCATGAATGCCGATGGAACCCCACATGAGTCCAATGGACGGGCCACCATTAATGATGATGACAATGATTTCTGGTTTGGTTTTGAACAAGAGTATTTTATTATGGATACTGCTACTCAATTACCACTTGGATTCCCCGTAGGTGGATATCCTGCGCCTCAAGGGATGTATTACTGTTCTGTAGGCGGTAAAAATACACATGGAAGAGAATTGGTTGAAGAACACGCTGATTTATGTATTGCAGCAGGTCTAAATTTTGAAGGTATAAACCAAGAAGTTGCATGTGGTCAATGGGAATTTCAATTATTTGCCAAAGGTGCTAAATTAGCCGGTGATGAATTATGGGTTGCCAGATATTTACTTGATAGATTAACTGAAAAGTATGGTTACTATATTGAGTATCACCCAAAACCACTTGGAAAGGATATGGATTGGAATGGTTCTGGCATGCATGCTAATTTCTCAAACTCAATATTGAGAGAATGTGGTTCTAAAGAAGTATATGAAAGTATTTGTGAAGCGTTTAGACCCGTAACCATAGAACATATTGAGGTATATGGTGCCTATAACGATCAACGTTTAACTGGAAGACACGAAACCGCATCCATTACGGATTTTAGTTATGGCATTTCAGATAGAGGAGCTTCAATACGGATACCGATAGCAACTGTAGAAAGAGGTTGGAAAGGCTGGTTGGAAGATCGTCGCCCAGCTTCAAATGGCGACCCTTATAAAATTGCTGGTCGTATTGTAAAAACCGTTAAAACAGCTGAAATAGAAGTTTTATCTTTTTAAAACAATTGTTTGAATTATAAGAAAAGATCGGGTATTGCGTCCGATCTTTTTTATTTTATGATACTGTAAATAAAAGCAAAATACCCTATCAAAAGGATCATTCCTTTATATCTCCCAAATTGAAATCGCTTTGGAAGTAAGGCCAAAGGTAAAGTAACCACAGCAAATCCAATCATCCAAAAAATATTGGAGGATAAAATTTCTGGGGAATTTGGATTGACTGTTATAGGGCTTATCATAGCTGTAAGACCTAAAACCGAAGCCAAATTAAATATATTTGATCCAATTAAATTACCAAGAGAAATTGCTCGTTCTTTTTTTAAGGCTGCAATTACAGAAGCTGCCAATTCTGGAACAGAGGTTCCAATGGCAATAACCGTAACCGAAATTGCGTATTCGCTAACTCCAAAATTCACAGCCAATTCCCTTGACCCTTCCACAAGCCATTCACTCCCAAAATATAAGGATACTGCCCCAATTAGCAACCATACATTAATTTTAAAATTAGACACGGTCTGCAGCGAATCATCAACGCCGTCTAAATCCATTTTAGTCCTTTTCCTTGAATCCATTATTAATATAATGAGAAAAAATACAAGTAAAACCATAAAAATCAAGCCTTCTTCAGCACTTAAATATCCGTCATTTTTCAGAAAGACATACAATAACAATGACGTTATTATGAGCATTGGCCAGTTCAATCTAAAAAAATCCCTATCAACTATTAAAGGTGAAATGAATGCGGTAATCCCCAATACCAAACCAATATTGGCGATATTGGAGCCAATAATATTTCCTAATGCTATATCAGAATAGCCATTAATGGCTGCATGCAAACTCACCAACAATTCTGGCAAAGAGGTTGCAAAAGACACAACGGTCATCCCAATCACAAGCTTAGATAATTTTAATTTAAATGATAGTGCTACAGATGAACGTACTAAAAATTCACCTCCTATTACCAAAAGCAACAAACCAAAAATTATCCAAACAATACTCATGAAACAAATTTTAGCGAAGATAAGGTTTTGGGTATTGTATCAAAACTAACAAATTTAAATTTTTACATTTATTTACACGACACCATGGACTATTTTTTAAGTTTAATTGATTTTTTGAAATCAATTTATTAATGCCATTGCTTTTATCTAGTTTATCATCCGCAAAAACTAAAGCATACGTTAAATAACTATTAAAATAGTTGTATAACTATAAAAATAGTTATACGTTTGAATAAATAGTATTTGATATGCAAAAACTCACCAATAAAGAAGAAGAAATCATGCACGTTCTATGGAAGCTTGAAAAAGCTTTTGTAAAGGATGTCCTTGCCGAAATTAAAGAAGATAAACCTCATTATAATACGCTTTCTACAATTATTAGGAATCTGGAAGACAAAAGTTATGTAGGTTATAATGCCTTTGGTAAAACGCACCAGTACTACCCTATCGTAAGTAAGGAAGCCTATAAAGAACGTTTTATGAACGTCGCAATAGAAAACTATTTTAATAACTCTTACAAAAACGTAGTTTCTTTTTTTGCCAAAGAGGAAAAAATAAGTGTGGACGACTTGAAAGAGATCATTGCTTTAATTGAAAAACAAAAGTAACCATGGAATATTTGCTTAAAGCTTCGGCAGTAATTTTCATCTTTTATATTTGCTACAAATTGTTTTTACAACGGGAGACTTTCTTTGAATCCAACCGCTGGTTTTTGCTTGTTGGCATTATAACGGCTATATGTATTCCGTTTATTGTTATCCCAATTTATATTGAATATGTCCCGGTAATTCAACCTTTTATTGTAGCCAATGATGGTATCGCAATTCAAGCCTCTGTTAAAGATTCATTAAATTTTAAACAAGTTGTTTATCTTATTTATGGTATTGGACTACTTTTCTTTTTAGTCAAATTAAGTATAGAATTCACTTCATTACTTTTGCTTTTGAAGAAACACACAACTTATAAAAAAGGAGCTTATACATTTATTGAAACCAATCAATACGTGCCCCCGTTTTCTTTTTTCAAACATATTGTTTACAACAAAAATCAATTCAATGATACAGAACTTGAACATATAATCAATCATGAAAAAGTACACGCCAATCAGTTTCATTCCATAGATATATTACTCATACATATTGTTAGTACTATATTTTGGTTCAATCCTTTTATTTGGTTGTATAAAAAAGAACTTCAACAAAATTTGGAATTTATCGCTGATAAACAAGCTCTCATATTTTCTAATTGCCAAAAAAGCTATCAAACCTTATTGTTAAAAGCAAGCATACCCAATTACCAATTGGTACTCGCCAATAATTTTTATAATTCTTTAATCAAAAAACGAATAGTTATGTTACACAAATCAAAATCAAGCAAATTAAACCTATGGAAGTACGCTTTGATATTTCCAATTTTGGCCCTCTTTTTAATGAGTGCAAACACAAAAGAAATTTATATTGAAAAGGACAATGCTTCTGAAAATCAAACTTCAATAGCAGATCCTTCTGTAGAAAACGAATTGAGCAATGTTCTCTATTACTCGGATAAAAAAGAAGCCATTTCAAAAACAACCAATGAAACAAAAAACGCTGATGCTAAAAAAGAACAGCCAAAAAAAGCAACCTTAAATGAAGCGCAAAATCTTAAACTTGCAAAAGCATTTGGAGACCATGACATGATTGTCATTAACAAGGATTTTACTGATAACGATTTTGAAACCCTCAAAAAACAACTAAGCGACAAAGGCATTACCGTTAAATTCAAAGGAATTAAGCGCAACAGCAAGAATGAAATTATTGCCATTAAAATAGACGTCAGTTCAAAACAATCCAATGCAAATTACCATACCGAAAGTGATGACCCAATTCGTCCAATAAACATTGGTTTCGATAGCGAAGGTGGAAATATCACCATTGGAAACTCTAGTAATCTTCATTCAGGTGATCATACTTTCGCTTTTGTCAGTAAAGACGGAAAGCATAAAATCCATACCGTCGGAAATGCCGATAATGTTTTTGTAATTGCAGATGAAGGCGACTATGATGATGACGAACATCATGAAAAAATAATTGTAAGAAAGGCTGATAAAGTTCATACTTCACCAAATGCGAAAGGAAAAGTTCATTTCATCTCTGAGGATGGTGATGTCATAAAAATTGAAGATAAAAATGTTATAATTAGGGAAGGTAAAGGCGGAAACATCGATACCATTCATGCTAAAAGAATGAACAAAGGAAAAACCGTATGGGTCGGCAAAGAAGATGATCATAAAGTTTATGAATTAGAAGATGATGGTGACAACAAGTTTTTTTTTTCAACGGCTAGTGATAAAGCTCCTCTTTTCTTTTTAAATGGAAAAGAAATCAGCAAAAAAGAAATGGATAAAATAAAGCCAGATTCCATTGAAAAAGTTGAAGTGCTTAAAGGAGACAGTTCCACAGAAAAATATGGTGAAAAAGGTAAAAATGGTGTGGTCTTGATTACAACAAAAGATAAAGAATAGTTTAAGTTTCTTTTAAAATAAAAATCCCAAACCTACAGTTTGGGATTTTTTTATTTGATGACAATTTTTTTTATGATTGATCTTCCTTCTGAAGAAATCTTCAGTACATATAGGCCACTAGAAAGATTCAAATCCAAATAATTTTTATTATTCATAGAGTTGCTTGACAATTGTCGACCATCAATTGTAAACACCACAATTTCAGTTTCATTTTGAACTCCTTTAAGGTAAATTCTATCGGTCGCTGGATTAGGATAAATTTGAATTTCAGAAGTATTAAAATCATCTATTCCCAAAGGTTGACTCCAGGTCTGTCCAATCATATTTCCCCAAATATATTCTATCAAATCCGGTTCATCAATAAATGGGTTTCTGTTAAATTGCCAAGTATAGACAACATTGTTCCTGTTCATTTCGAAATCATCCGGAGGATCATTTCTATGCCAATCCAACAAGGTTGCCAAATCTCCAAACTGACCCGTTAATCCATCTGGAAAGCCATTTACAATCTCCAAACCGTTATAACGAATTACCATATAAAAAACACTTCTGGCAACATCGCCTTTAAATCCTCCCAAAGTTCCTACTGGACCAGTATATTCTCCATAAAACTGATTGTTTCTTGTACTATTTTCTGGCCCGTCTGCTGCCCTTAATGCATGGGCATCGCTATTACCGTGGCGCAAGGAGTCTACTTTTGTAGTCCAAAAGACATCTTTGCCATCGGCGATATCGTCATCATCAATACTATTAAACCCGCCTCGCGATCTCGGAAAAGTATGTTCTCTGTTCCATGTTCCAAAATTGTTTGAGGTCGTTTGGAAATCAAGTTTTGCAAGGCCTTTTTCTAAATATACCAACCAAACTTGATTACTGTGCTCAGGATTTTGATCAGCTTCTTTTAAAATATCTGTTACATCGGCATAGGTTTGTGCCCTTACAACATTTGGATCGGCTACAATATCTTGTAAAGCTTGTCTTAAGTTAGTTCCTGACAAACCATCTAAACTATAATAATAATTATTTGGCTGAGTACTGGTCACTTTATCATAACTTGGTTCGATTGGCGTTCCCCAAGCCGCAATGGTATAATCATTGTCAACCACCCTAATCTTAAGGTTATTATTAAGTTTCAAATATTCGGAAGGTAAATTCACGAAACTTATTTTCATCACCTCATCACCTTCATCATCAGGGTCATCAATTAATGATATTGTAGTGGATGTCGTATTTTGACCGGATAGAATGGTCAAACTTGTATTACCAGTAAAATCTGAAGTATCGAATGTTTGATTGTTTAAAGTAATATCAAAATTCAAATCTGAATCCACATTTTGCTCAGTAGTAAATGTGATATCAAATGATTCCCCTTCAGTATATTGTGTTTGTGCAATCGTAATACTCACACCAATTAGAACCACCCCGCTACCATCATTTAATTGTCTTGGGGTTGGAACACCTACAAAATAAGACCCATCATTATTACGCTGAATTGAATTCGTATTGTTCGCTGCACCTTCATCAATTTGTTGTATGGTTGAAAAGTTTGGATGATTATTAAAAATATCGATCATATCGATATCATCAGCATCGGCAGTCCCATAAATCAACACATCTATTAAATTATCAATAGTGGCTAACGTACCATCTGGAAAATCTTCCCAACTAGCTTGATAAATTGCAATGGCATCAGCCAAATTTTGGATCACATTAGCAGAAATCAAATACTGTGGTACTGGTGAAACCGTATTGCTTCCAATGAGTAAAAGTCCATTAATATCCGTTTCGTAACCATCCAAATCCATAGTAAAATAACTAGTATTTCCTCCAGCGGTTGATCCATTAAAAAGAACAACCACATAACCATCTAGTGCAAAATTAGGAGTATCCGATTTTATCTCGATAAACTCTTTGTCGTCAATACTTAAGGTATCACAGTCCAACTCGTTAATGACCAACTGGCCCAACATGATTTGAACAGAAAATATAAACACAATGAGAATTGTAATTTTTTTCATCCCATAAATTTTATCAAAAGTAACTAACTAAATTATTAAATGAGAGTGATAAACTTGATAAATATAATTTTACATTTACATGTTTTTGAAAGTTAGAAATGAAAACATTAGTATTTAAACTTTTGGCCAAAATTAATAAAGGTATTTTACCAAGTTATACAAAAAAACAACTTGATTTGGGCAAAGCTTCAAAACTACAATTAGCCATAATTGGCTGGAGAGCTTTTGTTACCATGAATGCTTTGGATTGAAATCTGTTTTATTCATTTTTATATTATGTTAATCGTATTGACTAATTGTCAAGAAAAATTAATTAAAAATGGCATGACTAGAGGTGAAAGGTAAATGAGAATCTGTAAACTTCAGAAACTTCCGTCTTAGTCATCTGGGTCCATTTCTTGGCAGCCTGCCAATCCTTCTTCGCAATCTAGTATAAATCGGGATCGACGATTCTTTTGATGGGCTTCACTTCTTTCTTTTTCAGTTGGTAATTTCTTTATGTCCTCATCGCTTATGATAAGACATTTTTCCCCGAAGCCTTTTGCACTTATAATTTGACTTTCTTTTACGCCAGTACTAATTAAATATAATTTTGTGTTCTGGGCACGTTTCTCGGAAAGATCAAGGTTGTATTTAGCGGGCCCTCGAGAATCGGTATAGGATTCAATTCTTATTTTAATTTTCGGATTGGAAAATAATATGTCCTTTAATTTAGAAAGGGCGTTTTTGGCATCAGTTCTAATATCAGCTGAATCTAAAGCAAACTCTATATGATTTATTGAAATCTCACACGGGAATGGTTTCAATTCAAGATTGATCTTGTCTTTTTCTCCAGCAGAATTGTATTCTTTAAGATCATCATAATATCGGGTCATGCTTCCTCTTAACCGATATAATTGATCACATTCTATGTCTAAGCTGAATGTTCCTGTTGAATCAACCTGTACAGTCTTTAGAACCATTCCTGAAGCATCGATTAAATCAACATCAGCATCTGCTAAGGGATTTTTATTTGAAGAATCGGTGATAACCCCTTGAACGGTTTTTGTCTTTTTGACTTTTACTCTATATATATCATCATCGCCCTTGGCAATCGATATCTGCCGATTTGAGGAAAAATAAGCATAAACCTCACAGTTATCGCCTGTTTGTGGCTCTTCAAAATAAGCAAAGTCATCTTTATCACTATTAATTGGGCCTTCTAAATGAATTATTTTTGCCTCACCCGTTTGAATGACCTTATCAATATTAGTGACCTTATATATATCCAACAGTCCCAACCCTAGTGTATTATTATAAATACCATCCGACGAAAAATAAAGGGTACCTTCCGACGATATAAATGGAAAGCTTTCCCTTCCATTTGTATTAACTCCTGGTACAATCATAACCTTTCCGTATGTTCCATCATTTTTTATATCAACATAATAAATATCGGTATGGCCATTTGCATCTTCAAATGGAGCACAGGTGACAAAAAATAGTCTTTTATTGTCCGGACTAAGCGCCGGATTTCCGATGGAGAAGTTCTCAAAATCAAAGTATTCCATTGCTTTTTTGTCAGCCTCAGTTACAACCCATTTATTATTGACCAATGATGCCCTTTGCAATCTCAATTTTGAGGTTCCTCTCTTATTATATTCCAACTTATTATTATTTTTCACATTACCACCAGAAAAATACATGGTTTTACCATCATTGGTTATAGCTACAGAAGCTTGGTGGGCATTGGTGTTTATAGTTTCACCTATGTTTGAACTATCGGGAAGCACCAGCTTTAATGCATTGGTGTTTCTTTCAATATCTGCCTCATAAATGTCTAAAAAGGGTTGCCCATTCCATTTATATAAGCGTTTGTTTAATCTTCTTTTCTTATTTGGATTTTCACGAGAAGAGGCAAAATATAATTTGTCGTTAAAGATAAAAGTTCCAAAATCTGAAAATTTCGAATTAATTGACAAATTCTCAATATCTTCATTTGAAATATAGGTTGAATCTTTAGAACTGATCTTATCGGTTTTACCAATTTTCTTGTAATAGTCTTGAAATGCAGTAATGACATTGTCCTGAGATGGTCCAATACTTTGAAGACAGAGTGCGTACTTTAAAAGATAGGTCTCTTTTATGTTCTTCATATTATCAATGGCAATTTTATAATAGACTATGGCCTTATCTGGCATTGAAATATTATAATAACAATCCCCCAATTTGGCATAAATGTCCCAATTGTTTGGATCACGATCTTTAGCTCCTTCGTACAATTTAATAGCTTTTTTATAGGCAAATTGATCAAAGTATTTATCCCCCAATTCTAACCAGGTTTGTTGACTAAACAGTAATCCGCAATTAGCAAGCAAGAGTAAAGCAACCAAAAATGTTTTCATTGATTTTTTCATATTTAATAATATCTGGGTGATGTCACACGTCTCTTTGGATTAAAAACTTCAAACATTAAAATAATTTCATGTGTTCCTTCGGTATAGGGTCGAATCTCCGAAGTAGGTAATTCAAAAGTATAACCAATGCGCCAATCTCTTAAAACCTGGAAATCGGCCATAAAACCTAATGCACCAGCAGTATCATTAAAGCGATATGCTGCTCCCAGCCATAATTTTTCATAGAATAAGAAATTAGCACTTAGGTCAATAGATATTGGAGCGCCATTGGTGGCCTTAATCATATAGGATGGTTTAAACTTGGTGGTATAACCAATATTAAACACATAACCGCCAGTAAAATAGTAACTCACCCTTTCCAGTGCCTTATAGCCATTATCTGAACTATAATTATTATTGATAAGTCGTGGAGCCGAAAGTCCTAAATAACCACGCTCCCAAAGCCACATGATACCGGCTCCCATATTTGGGGTCCAGCGATTTTCTATTTTCCCAATCAATTGATCATCGGTATTGGAAGTATATAGTCTGTTATCTACGTTAAAAGCAGTAAAACCAGCCTTAAGACCAAATGCCAATTTGGAGACTTCATTTAATTGTATAGTATAGGAAAAATCACCGTACATATAGACAAAATTTTCAAAACCCAACTCATCGTTTATTAAGGATAAGCCCAAACCAATCTTTTCATTACGCAATGGAGCATGAATAGATAAGGTCTGTGTGGTTGGTCCACCTGGAAACCCCAGCCATTGACTTCTGTGCAGCCCTATTATGTTAAGAGTCTCTCGGCTCCCAGCATAAGCAGGATTGATTGCAATGGTATTGTACATGTACTGTGTGAATTGTGGCAATTGTTGAGCCATTGATGGAATAGATACAACCGTAACGAAAACCAGTATTGATATTTTAATGAATGCTTTCATGAATTGGTTAAATTATTCGGTTGCAACATAAAAGTAACCTGCTACAGTTTGTTCTATATTACCATCTATTTTATACTTAAGAATATAATAGTACGTGCCAGTTGTTACCATATTCGAAGAGCCTAATGCATTAGAAGGAACAGTGCCTTTCCAATCGTTTTCATAATTAATAGCTTCAAATATCTTAGCTCCCCAGCGATTGAATATTAGTACATCTACAGTACAACTTTCACTTGGGACAAGACCAGAATAAAAGGTATCATTGACATTGTCACCATTTGGTGTTAAGGCTGTGGTAACTTTTGTTACTCTAAATTCACAAGCAAGAACACAAGGCGGTTGATCTTCGAGTAAATGAACCGTTACCTCAATTAATGGAAGACATTCTTCGGATACTTGATGATAGAGGAAAACATAATCACCATAAGGTAATTCCTCAAATACTAATATTGATCCAGAATCAGAAATTTCTAGATTTATTCCCTCAGGACTTGAGTCAAGTGACCAGGATCCTCCCGTAATATATCCATCTGGAAGTAAAAAAAATAAATTAAATTCACCATAATCCCTGCACAATTCAATATCATTACCCAGTACTCTACCTATATTACTATTTTCCCGACTAACCAAAGTAGTTTCAATATCCATATTACCGCAGTTATCAATCACTTCAAAGGTGTACAATCTGTATTCTACAGCACCATCAGGACTACTGCCATCGTCCACACCATGATCAGATTCAATTTCGCTACCTTGAGAACAGTTATCGGTCCAGTTGGTTTTTAGATATTCTGGCCATGGTGAATTGCAACCTTCTAATTGATAATCCTCAATGTCGGTAATCTCAGGGTCGGTCATATCATATTCCCTGCTCACCCTTGTGGTTTCTGTGTCGGTGTTGCCACAGTTGTCAGTTATTGTAAAAGTGTATAATCGGTACTGAATGCATCCATCTTCACTGCTGCCATCGTCCACACCATGATCAGATTCAATTTCACCTCCATTAGTACAGTTACCTGTCCAAGTCGAGATTAAAAATTCTGGCCAATCCGTATTACAGCTTTCGAGGGAGTAATCCGCCAAATCTTCTATTTCGGGATCGGAAATATATAGTTCCTTACTGACTCTGGTCGTCTCTGTATCACTGTTCCCACAATTGTCTGTTATGGTAAAGGTGTACAACCGGTATTGGATACAACCATCTTCACTATTACCGTCTACCACACCTTCATCTGAATTTATGCTACCTCCTGAGGAACAGTTATCAGCCCACTCGGTGGTCAAAAATTGAGGCCATTCCTGATCGCAACCTTCTAATTGATAATCCTCAATGTCGGTAATCTCAGGATCCGTCATATCATATTCCCTGCTCACCCTTGTGGTTTCTGTAGCGGTGTTACCACAGTTGTCAGTTATTATAAAAGTGTATAATCGGTACTGAATGCATCCATCTTCAATGCTTCCATCGTCCACACCATAATCAGATTCAATTTCACCTCCATTAGTACAATTACCTGTCCAAGTCGTGATTAAAAATTCTGGCCAATCCGTATTACAGCTTTCGAGGGAGTAATCCGCTAAATCTTCTATTTCGGGATCGGAAATATATAGTTCCTTACTGACTCTGGTCTTCTCTGTATCACTGTTCCCACAATTGTCTGTTATGGTAAAGGTGTACAATCGGTATTGGATACAACCATCTTCACTATTGCCGTCGACCACACCTGCATCTGAATTTATGCTACCTCCTGAGGAACAGTTATCGGTCCACTCGGTGGTCAAAAATTGAGGCCATTCCTGATCGCAACCTACTAATTTATAATCCTCAATGTCGGTAATCTCAGGATCGGTCATATCAAATTCCCTGCTCAATCTTGTGGTTTCGGTGTTACTGTTACCACAAATGTCGGTCACTGTAAAGGTGTACAATCGGTATTGGGTACAGCCATCTTCACTGCTACCATCGTCCACACCATGATCAGATTCAATTTTCCCACCATCAGAACAGTTATTGGTCAACTCGGTGGTCAAATATGGTGGCCATGTTGTATTACAGCCTTCCAATTGATAATCAGTCAGGTCCGTAATCTTTTGATATCCCCTGCTCACCCTTGTGGTTTCCGTGTTAGAGTTGCCACAGTTGTCAGTTACGAGAAAAGTGTACAATCGATATTGAAGACAACCCTCTTCACCACCGCCAGCGTCCACACCACTGTTAGAGTTGATAGTTCCACCTGAAGCACAGTTATCAGTCCACGTGGTGGTCAAATATTGAGGCCATTCCTGATTACAACCTTCTAATTGATAATCTTCAATGTCGGTAATCTCCGGATTGGTCATATCATATTCCCTACTTACTCTTGTAGTTTCGGAATTACTGTTACCACAATTGTCAGTTACGGTAAAAGTGTACAGTCGGTATTGGATACAGCCATCTTCACTGTTGCCATCGTCAACCCCAGCATCGGATTGGATGCTTCCTCCATTAGTACAGTTACCTGTCCAAGTCGTGGTTAAAAATCCTGGCCATTCCGTGTTACAGCCTTCGAGGGAGTAATCCGCCAAATCTTCTATTTCGGGATTGGAATTATAAAGTTCTTTGCTTACTCTGGTCGTCTCTGTATCGCTGTTCCCACAATTGTCTGTTATGGTAAAGGTGTATAACCGATACAGAACACAGTCATCTTCACTTGATCCATCATCTACACCAGCATCTGAATTTATGCTCCCACCTGAGGAACAATTATCGGCCCACGTGGTGCTCAAAAATTGTGGCCATTCCTGATTGCATCCTTCTAATTGATAATCCTCAATGTCGGTAATCTCAGGATCGGTCATATCATAGGCTCGGGTTACTCTCGTTGTTTCGGTAGCTGAATTTCCACAATCGTCAGTCATGGTGAAGGTGTACAATCGGTATTGGATACAGCTGTCTTCACTGCTGCCATCCTCAACACTGGCATCTGAATTTATGCTTCCGCTTGAGGAACAGTTATCGGTCCAAGTGGTCGTTAAAAACTCAGGCCACGGTGCATTGCAACCTTCCAATTGAAAATCTGGTAAATCGCTTATGTCTGGATTGCTTGTATCATTAACTATGATGTTCTGTGAGCAATAAGTCACATTTCCACAAGAATCGGTAGCGCTATAGGTTCTAGTGATAATCCCTGGACAATTCCCAAAGTCACTTACATCAGAAACAAATTGAACCAGAATCTGACCATTAGCTCCGCTATTAATAATTGTCACAGAATTGACATCTGGTTCAGGGATTTCAGCTAAGCATTGGACTTCAATAGTTGGTGGACATTCAATTTCGAGAACCGTTTCAGAGGTACTTGTCACTACAGCAGTTGCTGTGCCTATACAGGCATTATTGGTATCGGTTACAGTTAAAATATAGGTGCCTACTAAAGTAACAATGACATTTAGATCTGAATTATTTATAAAATTATTAGGGCCTGTCCATTGAAAAGTCAATTCAGAATTTGGATTGGCTGAGGACATCGTTCCACTTATTTGGATTTGGTTGGTAGAGCATTCCAAAACACCACCTAACGCTGAAACCTCGGGTTCTTGTATATTCTGAAGCACCTCAACCACCTCACTTTGAATTGTGCAACTTTCAGGATGGGCTGCATTTACCGAATAATGACCAGGTTCCTTAACATTCAAGGTGTTGTTAGCTGGTGTCGCATCGTCAAACGGTTGACCATCCTTGAACCATTCGAAGGTGTAATTTCCAGATGGTATAACTGATGCTGTCAAAATTATTTCGTTGACCGTACAAGTCAATATTGCAGGTTCTGAGATTGTAACTGCATATTCTTGGGAATTCCCTAATTTAAATGGGCCTGCAAGATCCTTAAGTTCAGAAGTAAAGGAGGCCGAAGCCCTAGTTTTTACGATGACGCTTCCCAATGGTGTAGCACATATTCCATTAGACATGGTGCTGTCCAATCCAAATAAGGTGGCATTTAACCCAAACTCTATAAAAGTGGGTGATACATAAACATTATTGACCTTACCATCAGGACCAATAGTTCCCCACGTAG
This sequence comes from Flavobacteriaceae bacterium, assembly GCA_037969605.1. GTDB lineage: Bacteria > Bacteroidota > Bacteroidia > Flavobacteriales > Flavobacteriaceae > Geojedonia. The sequence continues at coordinate 3,662 of JBBKXS010000271.1, read as the reverse complement.
GAGCAGTAACATCTGCTCCCGTGTTGTCTTGAGCAAATATGGGTTCAGCGATAAAGTTTTTTCGCAATGAAATTCGTGCATAGCCATAAGGAATGTTTGAATTGTTATCACAATTATAAAACTCATACCCGCCATTCCCGTCACCAAAATCAAATCGGCGTAATGGAAAGTTATCATTGTAATACACAAAATCCGTATTAGACAATGACGAGGCATCACCATCAAGTCCTTTTATTTCATTGGAATCAATCCAAACATAGAACCTAAAATCGGCAACAGTTCCCCCATTAACATAATTTACCGAAAGTATTATATCTCCATTCACAAGCACTTCACCATTTACCTGATTGAACCTATATGCGGTGTGGCCGCATTCAGATCCTGAAGTCATTAAATGACCTTGGTCATTGGGGTTTGATGGAATGGTATAGGATACCGGTTTTCTGAAATATTCAAAATCCAAATAATTGTCTCCATTTTGGGTCCGGGTTGAAACCGCACCAAAAAGCCATAAAGCATTGGCCTGATTAGTGGATTCCCGTCTTAAGTGTCCATAAACATCAATGATATCGTTTTTTGGGGGTACGCTTCCTCTTTTTATGGCCCAGGTGGTTGGATTGTCAAAATTCTTATCATCACCACCACCAAAAACGGTCATATCCTTCTCGTTATTATGAGAATATTGATCCCTTAAGTAGACGGCATCAAGCCAAAAATTTCCATTTACAGTGGTATTTACAGGGTGTGACATTCTGAACTCCGCCCCAATGTTCAAGCCCGACCCTAATCTAGTAATGGTGGCTTGGTCTGAAACATCTATTACACCTAGACCTCCCTTTGGCCCCAAGAACCAATCATCTGTTTCGTCCCCAACGAGCCCATCAGTATTAAATGATAAAATTCCTGATTTAGTATCGGCATCAACACCGAAATTTGCCTTAACAGAGGTTCCTAAATTTAAAGTTTCATTTTGTGCATATGTATATTGAACCACACATATATAAAATATGCACAAAACACCCTTCCATGTTTTAAGGTACCGAATTAACGTGCGATAGAAATTGATCAATTACTTTTGTCTTAAAAGTAAGTTTGAGTCATGATTTGGTATTATAAGTTGGGCAGTATTATTGTCCTTCCTATAATCAAATCGGACAATGGATAGATTTTTGGCGGTTAACTATAATTTAAAGTTAATATAAAGAAATTCATATAAGTAATAAATAGTATAAAGTACCTATTATGCGGGATGAAATGCTAAATGAATTTCCTAATTACACCATTTAAACTTCCAACCAAACGCGGGAAACACCTTTAAGATTTTTTACTTTTCTTCTTTATTTCTTTATTGTCCTTTTTTTTAGAACGTTTTTCGGCTTTCTTCTTTTGCTCTTTTTTGTCCTCTTTAGCCAATTTTTTCTTAGCTCTTTTCTTTTCTTCTTTTTTCTCCTTCTTAGCCAATTTTTTCTTTGCCTTTTTCTTTTCTTCTTTCTTCTCCTTCTTAACTAATTTTTTAATGATTTTTTTTCTTTCTTCTTTTTTCTCCTTCTTGGCTGATTTCTTCTTAACTTTCTTCTTTTCTTCTTTTTTCTCCTTCTTCTTAGTTTTGACCTTTTCCTTCTTATCCAATACTTTCGATTCTGGCTGACCTAACTCAACTTTATTAATTGTATCGGTTACATCTACTTGCAGTTTGGTTTGCTCATCTAATATTACCTTTTTAATAGTATTTGACTTATCAAGTTGTTTCTGCTCCTCCTTAACCAATTCTTTTTTCAAAGTTGCCATAAAATCGGTTTGTTGATTAATATCCACAAAATTAATGTGTGTAAATTCCTCTGGCACATATTTATAATCTAAAGCAATTATACATAAGCTAATAAGCTTTTCTACATGGCGTTTAATTGCTAGATCCATCTCATTCCTACAATGATTTTTTCGGTAATATTCTTCGGACATTACAGGAACGAACAGTTTAGAATCTACTATACCACGCATATATTTTGTCGTGAATAGTTCACCTATACCTATGCTTTTCTCATCATAGAAAATATTGAGTCTGCTGCCGTCGCGTTTCTTAAATTCATTGAGTGGATTAAATAAATTCTGTTTTACCCAAGCACTGTCACCATGTGAATAGCTGATAAATACATCGTACACTTCACCACCCTCCATAATACCAGTGACCAAGAATTTTTTAGTAAAATGCCAAGCCAATACCGCGGCCCAAACCATGCTCAGCATAGGAAGCGCCGGTCTGATAATAGTATAGTTCAACAAGGCGTATCCAAATCCGAATAGTAACAACAATCCCACTATAAAGGACACTATGGCGATAAAGTGGGGTTTGGTCTGAAGGGTTTTGACATACTTGTAAATGAGTGCGAAAATGAGGCAAACAAAGAGGGCAAACACCAAAACCATAGCCAATTGAACGGCAATATCGTCATGTGAAGGTCTTGTAAATTCATTGCCGTTAAGTTGATCCATTATGGCCGAACCCACAAGAAATGGCCCAGGCACCTTGTTCCCATCGATATCTTGAATATCATCACTCAATCCAACCATCACAAATTTATCCGATAGATTTATGGTACCATCCTGTTTAGCAAATTTTCGGGAAACAGTGGTTAACGAATCGGATGAAAATTCAAACTGGTTAGCCTCAAAATTGGATTGGTCAAACGGTAAACGAATGGGTAAAGGATAATTTATGGAGTCGGTCAAATCGATTTTTCCTCTTTTAGAATAATCATTGATCACCTGAACCGCAAGAGAAGGTATGGGTTTATTGCCAATATATTCAAACGAATCATAACTTAAAATACCATTTCCATGAGTGTTGAACTTAGTATTCAACCGTCCTCCAGTTAGGTAGTTGTCGTACAATACCTTGGCTTGAAATTCGTCGTGTGCCTGAAATGAGATGGGGTCACCTTTTAAGGGCAATTCAAAAGAGGCATAAACTTTAATACTTTTATCATTTACCAAGTTTTGAATGGCATTCTTAAGGGAATCAAAAGCAATGGGATTACTGCTAAAAGTCATATCCAAAATCACTACAGGTGGCTCATTTTTTGAATAGCCCATGCTAGCGATCGTATCCAAAAGATTGGCCACCTGACCTCTTAAGATTTCAACGCCACGAAAATTTCCTTCATTATCGCTAACTGGAATGTCAACAAATAAAATTTTGTCCTTGATTAGGTCATGACTTTTTTCAATTTGCGCATTCAAATAAAATTTCTTGTAAACTGCTAGGTCAATTGGACGCAAAAGGCCTCCTACCGCAATTCCTGCCGTGATAATCAAGATAACAAGATATGCCAGAATGTATTTGCTTAATCTAAATAAATTGACCATTCCTTTAATTTATGGTTTTAACCTAATAATTTGAAACTTCTTTCTTAAGTGTTTTGGCTTGTCGACGGTAAATTGCTGGATTTTCCCTCTCACTTTCAAGGCAACCATTAATTCTCGATTTTAAAGTGTAGGCCCAAACAAAGTATTCGTTGGCGATGATCAGGTCATGGCCAAAGGCTTTGGTTATTTTGATATTGTCTAACTTAGCATAGTGATCGTATTTTTCCTTATTGGCTTTATAGAAGTTTTCGCTGAAAAGGAGTCCGGCATCAAGCCAAGCTTTGCTCTTCTCCAATTCA
>JBBKXS010000270.1:0-2796 GCA_037969605.1 Flavobacteriaceae bacterium | reverse complement strand
TTCCAGCACTTCTTTTGCGGTTCCGCGAATGGTTTCTTCATAAAGTTTGGTCAATTCTCTTGATACTGAAGTAGGTCTGTCTTCTCCAAAATACTCACAAAAATGAGTCAGAGTTTTAACCAATTTATGCGGTGATTCGTAAAAAATAATGGTTCGGGTTTCTTCGGCCAAAATCTGAAGTCGGGTTTGTCTTCCTTTTTTAACGGGCAAAAAGCCTTCGAACACAAATTTATCATTAGGTAAACCACTATTTACCAGAGCCGGCACAAAAGCGGTCGGTCCTGGAAGACAATCAACTTCAATATCGTTCTCAATACAAGCCCGTGTCAATAAAAACCCGGGATCTGAAATGGCTGGTGTGCCTGCATCACTGATTAAGGCAATGGTTGTTCCAGATTTTAATTTATTAATCAATCCTTCAATAGTTTTGTGCTCGTTGTGCATGTGGTGGGATTGCGAAGGGGTACTGATTTCAAAATGTTTAAGCAGTTTCCCTGAAGTACGTGTATCTTCAGCCAAAATTAAATCGACATTCTTTAAAACCTCAACAGCTCTATAAGTCATGTCTTTAAGGTTGCCAATTGGAGTAGGAACAATAAAAAGTTTGCTCATTAATCAAATTTACTTTGAATGATTTCCAAAAAGCGTTCCTCGTATATTTCTTTTCCTTTCCAATTGTTATAATCTGGTTTTACAATATTCTTGATTAACCGTGAGGCTTCTATATAGGAATTTGTCGTGTTGATTTGTGAAAGTACGCGGTCATAGTCCTCTATTTTACCCTCAAATAAATGCTTGATAAAAGCAATTTTATCGTTCAGACCAATATTAAAGCTTCCATGTTTTAATTTGTCGTTAAGTGATCTTTTTAAAGGGTCCTTTGTGGTGGAGCTAGACATGGGTTCAAAAACGGGCACTTCTTCAAATCCAGCCGTGATTTCCTCTAAATTGCTTTTGTGGTATAGTTTTTCTGTTATAGCTTTTTCAAATACCTGATCTACTTCTTGAGTTGTATCGGGCATTTGTGATACCATATCCTTAATTTTTGACATGACAGGTTCCATGATATCATCGTCTTCAACTTCGTCTAGATTGATATAAATTTTATCTTCAATTTCTATATTATCACTTACCTTATTGTTAAACGCTGTGTCAAGCATTTCAAAAAATGAAGAGTCGCTTCCAATAGTTGGGAGATCACCTTCGAAATTTTCTTGAGCAAACTTTAAAACAGACAATTTTTCGTATAGTAATGCAGCTTCTGTATGCATTTTAATGACATCTTCTTTCCCTTTAAGTTTTAGAATCCTATGTGCAATACTCATTAGTTCTGATTCCAATTTCTTCTTCATAACTTTTAAATTTAATACGATTTAGGTTTTTGATTTTTAATAAATTTACGTCACCTTTATACAAAACGAAGAATGACTTCGTTTTAGTGTTAAAATTACAAAATGTTTCTCGAAAATACTGTTAATCATAAAGAACAATTCGGGTGGATTGAGGTTATTTGCGGCTCGATGTTCTCTGGTAAAACTGAAGAATTGATTCGTAGGCTTAAGCGTGCGCAATTTGCTAGACAAAAGGTTGAAATCTTTAAACCTGCCATGGATGTGCGCTATAATGAAGGAAAAGTGGTCTCCCATGACGCCAACGAAATTAGATCCACACCCGTTCCCGCAGCGGCCAACATTCCTATTTTAGCTGATGGCTGTGACGTGGTTGGTATTGATGAAGCACAGTTTTTTGATGATGAAATCGTACGGGTTTGTAACGATTTGGCGAATAAAGGAGTTCGGGTTATAGTAGCTGGTTTGGATATGGACTTTAAAGGCAATCCTTTTGGCCCAATGCCCAATTTAATGGCCACAGCAGAATATGTGACCAAAGTACATGCTATTTGTACCAGAACAGGAAATTTGGCTCAATATAGTTACAGAAAAGCTAAAAGCGATGCCATTGTATTGCTTGGTGAGGTTGAGGAATATGAACCTTTAAGTAGGGCTGCATTTTATAAATCGATGCTTCGGGATAAAGTGCGCAACATGAAAGTCAACGACCCTGAAGAACTCTCTCCTAAACAGAAACAATCCAATGCCTAAAGCGCAAGAAACCATTCTGGAGATTGACTTAAACGCCTTAACGCACAATTTTAAATATCTTAAGTCAAAACTAAAATCTCAAACAAAATTTTTGGCGGTCGTCAAAGCTTTTGGGTATGGTAGTGATGCTTGTGAAATCGCAATACATTTGCAAAGCCTCGGGGTAGATTATTTTGCAGTTGCTTATGTAACAGAAGGCATTGCGCTTCGTGAGGCTGGAATTACAAAACCGATATTGGTATTACATTCCCAGCTTGTTAATTTTAAAATTCTTATTGATCATTGTTTGGAGCCAAGCCTCTATAATGCAAAAGTACTAAGTGCTTTTAAAAATATTGCTGAAAAAGAAAACCAAAAAGAATACCCAATTCATATCAAATTTAATACAGGATTAAACCGACTAGGGTTTTTGGAAAATGATTTGGAGTATTTACATAAACAACTCCATAAATCAGGGTCTTTAAAAATTAATTCCATTTTTTCACACATGGCGGCAAGTGAGGATTTAAACGAAAGAGAATTTACTCAAAACCAAATAAAAGCTTTTAATAATATTTCTAAAAAGTTCTATCCCCTTTTTGGGTATATGCCCATGCTACATATGTGCAACACTTCCGGAATACTCAATTACGCAGAAGCCCATTTTGATATGGTCAGAAGTGGAATTGGTCTCTATGGCTTTGGTAATTCAGAA
>JBBKXS010000269.1:0-3560 GCA_037969605.1 Flavobacteriaceae bacterium | reverse complement strand
TATGTGGTTAAAACCATTCTTTGAAGAATTTAATATTCTTCTTTTAAAGCAGCAATGTCGTATAGAAGTCTATTAATATCTTCAGGATTTGTACCATCATAAAACCCTCTAATTCGACGTTTTTTATCTATAAGTAAAAAGTTTTCGGTATGGATCATATCATATTGGTCACCGTTCCCCATAGTTTTCACAGCCATATAACTTTTTCTGGCCAAGTCATAAATTTGTTTTTTATCACCAGTAACCAAATTCCACTTTTCATCAATAACCCCCTTCTCTTTTGCATATCGTTTCAATTTTTCTACAGAATCAATTTCCGGAGTAACAGAATGTGAAAGTAACATAACCTCATCATCGCTCAAAATATGCTCTTGAATTTGAAACATGTGTTCTGTCATTATAGGGCAAATAGTTTGACATGTCGTAAAAAAGAAATCCGCAACGTAAATCTTATCGTTATAATCGACTTGCGTAATAGTCTTTCCATTTTGATTTGTTAAACTAAAATCTGCTATGGTATGGTATTTCCGTATATCCAATAATGAGCTGTCAACCATTTCTGAATTCACATTCGCAGGCTGATAAATTGGCAGAGGTTTATCAACTTTTAAGATGTTGTAAAAGATAAAAATGATAATTAAGGAAAGTATTGCAAAGGCAATGGCAAAGTATTTGTAAACTTTAAAAAATGATAGCATGTAAGGTGTTTATGAAATATTGTAAGATTAGAATTCAAAATTACGACACATTATCTATAAATCAGTGTTAAAAAACTAATTAATAGAAGGCTTATTGTTTTCTAAATGGTACTAATACATTACTTTTGTGCCTTATAAATTTTTTGACTGAAATACATGGAGTTTGTTATAAAAATATCTCAATTTTTATTGAGTCTTTCACTACTCATCGTTTTACACGAATTAGGACATTTTATTCCTGCCAAGTTGTTTAAAACCAGAGTGGAGAAATTCTATCTTTTTTTTGACATCAAATATTCTCTATTTAAAAAGAAAATTGGTGATACGGTCTATGGTATTGGTTGGTTGCCATTGGGAGGTTATGTGAAAATTTCCGGAATGATTGATGAAAGTATGGATAAGGAACAAATGGCATTACCACCTCAACCTTGGGAATTTCGTTCTAAACCAAGTTGGCAACGCCTGATTATCATGCTTGGTGGAGTGACCGTTAATTTTATTTTAGCTTGGATGATTTATGTTTTTACCTCTGCGTACTACGGCGAAACAACGGTGGCCACAGAAAGCATAAAGGATGGATACCTGATAGAAAACAATGCTTTACATGATATTGGTATTAAAACAGGGGATAATATTATTTCGGTAAATGGGGTTAGATATGACAATTTAGCTGATTTGAGCTATAGCTTTATTACCGCAAAAGAAGCAATGATTGACCGAAATGGGGAACAACTAAAAATTGATTTCCCTCAAGATTTTGCGGGAAAATTGACGAATTCAAATGGTCAACCCATTTTGAATTTAAGAATACCATTTTATGTGAATCACGTGGTTGATACCTTGCAAAATGCGAAATCAGGAATCCAAAAGGGAGATCTGATAATGGGTATAAACGATAAGGAAGTTAAGTATTTTGATCAGCTTGCTAATGTATTGACGCAATACAAAAATCAAGAAGTTGTAGCACGTGTTTTAAGAGACGGCCAAACTCATGATATCACCTTAAATGTAAATGATAATGGAAAATTAGGGATTATTAGCGGTGGAAACCTTGAATTGTTCGATGAATTGGGATATGTTGATTTGATTAGAAAGGAATATGGGTTTTTTGAAAGTTTTGGCGTTGGAAGCGATAAATTCGTCAAGCAGTTTAAAAAATATGGAGAGCAACTAAAATTAATATTCACTCCAAGTACAGGAGCTTATCAAGGTGTTGGCGGTTTTTACGCCATTTACAATGTGTTTCCAGATTCCTGGAGTTGGGAATTTTTCTGGGGCATTACGGCTTTCTTATCTATTATGCTAGCAGTCTTAAATTTATTGCCTATACCGGCTCTGGATGGTGGTCATGTCATGTTCCTGCTTTATGAAATGGTCTCTGGTCGAAAACCCAGCGAAAAGTTTTTGGAACGGGCCCAAATGGTTGGTTTTTTCATCTTGATTGGATTGGTACTTTTTGCCAATGGGAATGATATTTTTAAAGCTATTTTCAAATAAAATAATTTAAAAAAAAGGTTTGGAGAAACTAAAAAATACTATATATTTGCGCTCGCAAAAGCGATAATATTCCTCCTTAGCTCAGCTGGTTAGAGCATCTGACTGTTAATCAGAGGGTCCTTGGTTCGAGCCCAAGAGGAGGAGCTTCGAAAGAAAGACGTCACCATTTTGGTGGCGTTTTTGTTTTGAACCCTATTGCTGCGAGAAGTTTATCCCGAGCGAAGTCGAGGGAAGCCCAAGAGGAGGAGCAAAAAGGAAAAACCATCTAAGAAATTAGGTGGTTTTTGGTTTAATAAAGGTTACCTTTTTCTTCATATCTTTAAAACATATTAACTAACCAATAATGATTAAATTCTTTAGAGGCATACGTCAGCAACTCCTTGGAGAAGGTAAAACAGGAAAATACCTCAAATATGCTATTGGGGAGATTGTATTGGTTGTGATTGGTATTTTATTGGCGTTGCAAATTAATAATTGGAATGAAGTGCAAAAAGATAAAGCGACAGAAAATGATTATATTGATAGGCTGATTAATGAAATAAGTTTAGACACTTCTTATTTCAATAATATTAAAAAACAATTTGAATATAAAGAAACCAGAATGAGAAGGGTAATAAGTGCTTGGCAATCTAGCACTTTAAAGGTTAAAGATTCTTTGCAATACATTAATGACTTTAGAAGTGCAGGTGATATTGATCCTTGGTTTGTCGAACCAGTCACTTGGACTCAACTCATTCAAACAGGAGATCTAAAACTAATCAGGGATAAGGATGTACTTGATGAACTGTTTAATTATTATAACTCAATAAAGAAAACATCAGATAATTTTAATCAATTTCCGATGAGCATGACTAATAAGGCTAGGGAACATTGGACTGAGCCATTTGTTCAAGAAGCTTATGAAAATTTCAATTCTATTAAAGACATAAACAAATTACCAAATGCTATGGTTTTTGAAAGAATCTGGTCTAAACGAAGTGAATATCTCAATGATTATACAGCTATTGCCTTTATTTGCACCAACAACAAAATAGTAATGAAAGAACATGAAAAGTTAAGCAAAGAGATTCTGGAAACATTAAAAAATTACCAGCAACACATTAATTAATTTGAGTGTTTTTTTTGATTATTTAAGTTCAAAATCTATTGCTATGTTACCACTTTATTTAAAGTTAAACTATAAGTTATAATATATGGCTTTGGAAATGATTTCAATAATTTGCCATACTTTTACATCCCAAATTACTTATAGATGAAAATGATATGTAAAATTGTTTTTGTAAGCTTTCTTTTTATTGGTTTTGTGTCTTGTGAAAACGAAAAAACTGAGACGCAAAATGAAGTTATTGAGATACTTCCCGAAAA
>JBBKXS010000268.1:0-4751 GCA_037969605.1 Flavobacteriaceae bacterium | reverse complement strand
CTTATGAAATCCAATATTGAAAGGAGTGTATTTCATCGTTATTAATTGACATTTCAATCTTATAATCTGAAAAATAGGGCATTTCAACAAATATTTAAACCAGATTTAAACTTTATATTTTCATTTACATCGATAAACCTATTTAATTTTAAATGTAATGAAAAGATTTCCCCAAATCGATCGTTTCTTTACTGCTGTATGCAGTTTCTCGATCCTAGCTTTATTTGTATTACTTTCATCTTGTGAAAAAGATAACCTTCAAGATGACTTTTCCAGAATAAAAGCATCAAATTTATCAACGGCGTCCCTAAGGACCCTTTTAATTTATGATGACTGTGCCTCTATTTGTATTGATGAAGGCAGTGAAACGTATTATACAAAAAGTGAAACTAAAACAGGCTCCTCTGGACGAAACGCCAAAGCAGTAGGCTATTATGCCTATAATACTGAATCCCAATTTATTGTTGAGGTAGCTTATCTTATCACTGAAGGCAATTCTAATGCGAAGGCAACCATAACTATAGATATTGAAGGTGATGAAGTTGAAATAGAAGAAGTAGCCTCAGGAACAACAGTAAGTCATGCCATAGATTTGCCTGATGGATGGCAAGCTTGTGATGTTGTCAACTTTACTGTGCTTCAAGAAGCATTGGGCAATCCAATCGATTTCAATGAAAACTATTCATTGGTTGGGGTATGTTCAACTGGTTGTGAAGAAAGTTTTAGTTATATTGAAAATGAAAACGGAAGCTATACCTTCACTTATATAAGCGGTGAAGATTTGGAGAATGCAGAAGTAAAATTCACTTGCCCTCATATTACTAGCTTTGAGGCCATAGATGACAACACCTATTCTGTTAATCCTGGAAACTCTCATGGTTCTCCAACTGTATTGACTTGGACAGGTGATATTGAAGCTTGTACAGAAACGACATTTACGCTTTCTTTTGAAGCGGATTGTGAACAAACCAATTCTGGTAAAGCCAATATGTTTACCGACTTTAAGGTGAATGCAGTTTCTAAAAAAGGATCTAATGAAAATATTACATTTCAATGTCCTGAATAAACGAGAAAAACACATAACATAAAAAAAAGGCGAGAACATAGTTCTCGCTTTTTTTATGCAAGCCATTTAAAAATCTTTCACACAAAGCAATATTCAATAAAATTATTTTACTTTAAAGGCTACTAAAAAACCTCTAAAAAAAATGAAGCCTCCAAAATGGGTCCTTCCAATTATTGTGATTTCCCAATTTTGTTGTACGTCTCTATGGTTTGCCGGGAATGGGGTTATGGGAGACTTGGTTAGTAATTTCAACCTTAATGACGGCGCATTAGGGCATCTAACATCCGCTGTACAGTTTGGATTTATTTCCGGAACTTTGGTATTTGCACTTTTAACCATTGCCGATCGCTTTTCACCTTCTAAGGTTTTTTTTGCAAGCGCAATGCTTGGAGCTGTCTTCAACGTATTTATGATTAGTGATTCTAACAGCTTTCTTAGTTTGCTCTTGCTTCGTTTTTTGACTGGATTTTTTCTTGCCGGCATATATCCTGTAGGCATGAAAATAGCTGCCGATTATTATGACAAAGGCTTGGGCAAGTCCTTGGGGTTTTTAGTCGGTGCTTTAGTATTGGGGACAGCATTCCCTCATTTACTGAAAGATGTCCTGCATAACATTTCTTGGAAATATGTATTGCTGATGACTACAATTTTAGCCATTTTTGGCGGTTTGGTCATGAAACTTTTTGTACCTGATGGTCCTTTTCGAAAAATGAGTACTGGATTGGATTTCTCCGCTTTTTCAAGGGTTTTTAAACGCCCTGAATTTCGATCAGCGGCATTTGGATATTTCGGACATATGTGGGAGTTGTATGCATTTTGGGCTTTTGTTCCGGTGATGTTAAAACATTATTCACAATTACATCCTCAAATATCGTTAAACATTCCAATTTTATCCTTTAGTATTATTGGCATTGGAGGATTGTCGTGTGTGATTGGAGGCTATATATCACAACACATAGGTGCTAAAAAAACAGCTTTTGTTGCATTGTTTTTATCCTGTATATGTTGTTTGGTTTCTCCTTTTATATTTGCTGTCAACCTTGAAATCTTGTTTATTGGTTTTTTATTGTTTTGGGGTATGGTTGTCATTGCAGACTCACCCATGTTTTCCACCTTGGTTGCCCAAAATGCAGAAGCAGAAATCAAAGGCACAGCTCTAACGATAGTGAATTGTATTGGTTTTGCAATAACAATTATCAGCATACAACTCTTAAACAGTATACAACATCTGTTAGATACCCGTTATATCTATTTAATATTGGCAATTGGGCCGATTTTGGGGTTGATTGCCCTTAAAAGAAAAAGGCAATCCCATTTAAACTTCAAATAATGTCCTGATTATTATAATCAATCCATCCCGCCCTTTCTAGTTGAATATCGTTGCTGTGGCCATAGCATTGGTTCTCCAGTTCTTTTATCTATGGGTAAAACACTGAGTTCTCTAGACGTTGTATTGGGATCTTCTGATGCCATATAAGCCAAAATAGCCGTCAATATCACATTACTTCTTACATCGTCAAATACTATTTTGTCATAAGTGTCCCTATTGGTATGCCAGGTATAGTCACCATAGGACCAACTCAATGAACTCAACCTAAATGCAGGAACTCCAACAGCAATAAACGAAGAATGATCCGATCCTCCACCGGTAGGCAAACCTGGAAATTCGGTTTTGATTTCATCTGTAATCTCCATAGGAGCAGCATTCAACCATCGCGACAAATACTCATAGGAATATAAATATCCAGAACCTGATATTTCATTTATTCTACCTGTACCATTATCCTGATTAAAAACGGCTTGGATGTTGGCCACAATTTCGGGATGGTCTTCAACAAACGCCCTAGATCCATTCAATCCTTGTTCTTCACTTCCCCAATGACCAACCAGAATTGTGCGCTTTGGGTTCGGATACATTTTTTTCAGAATGCGCATGGCTTCCATCATGACCAAAGTTCCTGTACCATTGTCAGTAGCACCCTGCGCTCCATCCCAAGTATCAAGATGCGCTGAAAGTAACACATATTCATCTGGCTTTTCGGTGCCTTTTATTTCTCCAATGGTATTAAAAGTAGGAACCATTCCCAATTCTTTGGATTCTGCTACAACTTTTATTTTTGGATGATTTCCATATTCGGCTAATCTATACAGCATGGCATAATCTTCAAGTTCTAACTCGATTGTTGGTATGGATTTCGTTCTCGCACTAAAAATCTTGTTCACCCCAAATCCTTTTGACCAATAAGAGGTTACAATTCCAGCAGCTCCAGCTTTTTCCAAAGCATTAATAATAGATTTACTGTTGTATCCTGTTCTTATGATATTGTCATTCCATTCTGTGGTCAATTGATCACGCTCATTTTTCATTTTTTCAAAAGAAGCTTCTGTTGCAAATTCTTCCCAGTTTTCGTCTGGTCTTCCTGTTGGCTGTTTCATAGAAGTCATTACAAATTTACCTTTTACCTTAGATAACCATTTTTGAAAATCGACCCTATTATGTACTTTAGGAATGACGATCACTTCAGCAGTTATTCCTTTACTGCTTGTACTCGGGCTCCAAGCCAATTGTGTGCCATCCAAGGTCTGAACTCGTGGCGAAACCATATCGATATGAGTAATGCCGCGCTCCCAACCACGCCATTCACCCCACTGTTCATTTTTAGCAGAAATGCCCCAACTCACATATTTTTCCACCACCCAATCATTGGCATTTTTCATTTGTGGTGTCCCTACCAATCGAGGACCAACAACATCTAAAAGTTCATGAGCCAATCGTTCCAATTGTGAATTCGCATTGGCTTCATTTATTATGCTATCTATAACCTGATCTCTTTCTTGGGCAAGGCTTGTACCACATAATAGAGCTATTAAAAAGTAAATTGTAATTTTTTTCATTGCTTGTAAACTTACTGGTCCTAAAGATAACAAGTTCTTTTTATTTAAAAAGGCAATAGTTGACATTGATAGAAAAAACAGCTAACTTCGTTTAACTATCGATATAGAAAATTAAAACATTATATATCGTAACACTAAACGAAACTCACAAAAAAGACTATCTAAAAGTTGTGGTTTTAAATAAAGAATTTCTTGAAGCTAACTATCCTCGAGGCAGCCCCGATAGCTATCGGGACATCGAGGTATTTAGCTCGTTTCATTTTGACCTCAAAGTCAAAAATCAAAATTCTGTAGTTTTGCTATTCAAAATATCGGCAATTCGCTGCGTAGGATTGTTTAAAATTACTTCGAAAAAAACTCCAACAGGACAATACTATTCAAATTCTGAATGTTCGCGGATTTGGTTACAAACTAATTTTCTGAAACTGATTTGAATTTTGTAATTTTCAGACCTATATGAAGAATCTTACATTTATTCTATGCTTTCTGTCGTTATCTGTTTTGGGGCAAGAATCCATTGAGACTACATTTATAAAAAAAACTCCCTTTGAATCTCAAACATTGATTGCGATAGATAACTTCGGAGATACCTATACTATCAATCAGGCAACGTTCTTAAAAAAAGATAAAAACAAGACTATAACTTATAGTAATGTGCAACTCGGTAACATTACTTTTGCCAATGTTTTTAATCCTCTAAAAATAAACCTCTTTTACAAGAATTTTAATACTGCTCTTATTTTGGACAATAGGTTGGCTGAAATCTATAAAATTGAATTTAACCATAAAC
>JBBKXS010000267.1:0-12447 GCA_037969605.1 Flavobacteriaceae bacterium | reverse complement strand
AAATTAGAACATTTAACTCATGGTGCTGAAGATGATGAACGCGATATTCATGATGAAGCAGAAGGCTTCGAATTAGCAGATCAGAAATAAAATTATCATGGCAGAAAATTCAACAGACCAATTTTTCAAGAGCACAGTTCTTGGTCATCCATCAGGATTATTTGTATTATTTTTTACCGAAATGTGGGAACGTTTTTCCTATTATGGTATGCGATCCCTATTGGTAATGTTTTTTACGGCTGCTATTTTGGCGGATGGATCTGGAGGTTGGGGTTGGCCGAGAGAGCATGCTTTTGCAATCTTTGGTACTTATACGTCTTTAGTATACTTGTCTACTTTGCTTGGAGGTTATTTTGCCGATAAAATAATAGGATTTAGATACGCTGTTGTAATAGGAGCTCTTCTTATGACTCTTGGCCATGCATGTATGGCATTAGAATCGCAATTCTTTATCTATACTGGGTTAACCTTACTTGTTTTTGGAAGTGGGTTTTTTAAGCCCAATATGACCTCTATTATTTCTGAAATGTATAAGCATAGATCGGAAAAGAAGGATGGTGCCTATACCATATTTTATATGGGTGTAAATGCAGGAGCTTTTTTAGGTATTTTATTGTGTGGATATCTGGGAGAAAAAGTAGGTTGGAGTTGGGGCTTTGGACTTGCCGGAATATTTATGTTATTTGGGTTATTGCAGTTTTGGTTGGCCCAAAATATTTTTGGAGATATAGGATTAAAACCTATTAAGAACAAAGGCGTTTCACAAGAAATAAAAGAAGGCGAACCAAAGTTAAATCCGTTTACTCGTGGCCAATTGACCATAATTGTTGTTGCCGCCGCATTAGGATTAGCTTGGATATTAAATGATCCTGTTTCTAAAATTTCGGAAGGATTATATAATCTATTTGACTTTAGTTTATTTGGTTTGGATGGCTCGACGGTTATTATATTAACGGCCTTGTTTCTTTTTATTCTTTTGTTAATAATTCGAATTCCTAAATATGATTTTATTACAAGAGATAGAATGCTCGCCGTTATATTTTTTGCCTTTATTACGATCTTTTTCTGGGCCATATTCGAACAGGCTCCGGGATCGCTTACCATTTTTGCAAGAGATTATACTCAAAGAGTTTTAGAAGGAAATTCTGCCTTAACTTTCAAAATAGTTAATTCATTAATGACATTAATCCCATTAGGAATAATTTCATGGGTGCTTTGGTTGTTGTTTAAACAGACATTTTCGAAATATGCGAAATCCAACATATTTTTAACTTTAAGTTTTGTTATTATTTGGGCTATTGCAATTTGGATGCTTTATACTGAATTCATGAAGGATATAGCTGAAGTACCGGCTTCTTGGTTTGGAGTACTCAATTCGTTATTTATTATTGCATTTGCACCCCTATTTTCAAAATGGTGGGAAAGCAAGTATAACCCCAATGCCAATATTAAATATGCTATTGGTATGGTTTTATTAGGTATTGGAATGGCTTGTGTAGCTATTGGATCTGCTTCTATACCTGTCGGTGCTCAAACCGCGTCTGTTAGCATAATTTGGTTGATTCTAGTATATTTCTTCCATACTATGGGAGAATTGTGTGTTTCTCCAGTGGCTCTATCTTATGTAAGTAAGCTCGTTCCTGGTCGAATGATTGCCATGATGTTCGGCATATGGTATTTAGCCGTTGCTATTGGAATGAAGATGGCAGGTGTTTTTGGTGAAGCTTCTGAAGGAATAGCAAGAGATGAAGGATTGAGTTATTTCTTTTGGTTATTAACGGCCGTTGCTGTAGGTCTAGGAATCTTATCTGCTATATTGCGTCCTGTTATTAAAAAACTTATGCATGGTGTCCGTTAATCGATAATATTGTTAAATTAATCTCAAAATGCTCCACTTTAGGAGCATTTTCATTAAGTTAGTATTAAGTTTGCAACAAATACTATAATGAAAATATTAAGATATATACTTTTATTTGTGCTATTGACCTCGGTTAGCAGTATAGCACAGGGAGTCAAATGGATGTCACTTGAAGAAGCCGTTGAGCTTCAAAAGAAAAGCCCCAAAAAAATTATTATGGATGTTTATACCAGTTGGTGCGGTCCATGCAAAATGCTTGATAAAAACACATTCCAAAATCCAGATGTCGTAAAATATATCAACCAAAATTATTATGCCGTAAAATTTAATGCCGAAGGAAATTCTGTTTTTACCTACAATGGCAAAAAGTATAGTAATCCTAGCTATAAGGAAGAGTTGGCCAATAGGCGTAATGGGGTTCATGAATTTACATACTATTTAAGAGTCAATTCATACCCTACAATAGTATATTTTGATGAAAAGGGAAATTTACTGACCTCTATTATAGGTTATAAGACGCCCCAAGAAATTGAATTGTACCTAAGACTTTTTGGTGAGGACAAACATAAGGAATTGAAAACCCAGGAAGATTTCAATAATTTTTATACGGCGTTTGTTCCGCAATTTAAAGGATAAAAAAGGTTACTTAAAAATAAATGCTCCTTTTTCACTTGTTCTGTGGAAAGGCAGTTTTTGTTTAGTACATGTAGTTTCCCATCGATCTATATACGATTTGTAATTACTGCCATCGGCAACGATGAGCTCAGGTTGTAAGGAATCGATCAATCTGTTGAGATTTATTTTAGGCGAATTTCTTAAAAGCACATAGTTGGGTTTAAAGGTTCTGACATGATAAATTGCAAAACTGTCAACTACCAAAAGCGTTTTGTCTTTGATTTGATAAACTGATGTTATAGTATCTTCTTCTATCTTGGATATAAAATTGCCTACTTTAAAATTTCTAATCACATTATCGTTAGCCATTACTTCTCTTTCAAAATTATGGTGGACTTTAAGGTTTCTATTGGCTTTTTCGCCTATTAATGTAAATCTACTTTTATGAAATATGATAAATTCATAGGTTGAATTAATGTAGGAATTGTAAATAAGCACGCCTTGTAAAACTAAAACCGAAATTATCATCAACCTTAAGTTGGTAAAGTTTTGGTATTTTAAATATTTCACTAGGGTTATTATTAGCACATAACATACACACACCTGAAGAATTGAAATAGAGATATCTTTGAATAAAAACTGCTCTTGTTTAGAGACCCATTCCACAAAGGTATTCATAGTTGAAATAATATGACCGTAAAGGGAGGAAACAAATCCAGGGAGTATATTTAGCAAGGCAAGAAGAATCAATATAACCCCATAACCCAGAATAACCCCTAAAAAAGGAATAATGATAAGATTGGAAATAAAGAACAGACCAGGAAACTGATGAAAGTAATACAGACTTATTGGGACGACCCCAAATTGTGCTGCAATGGTGACCGTGAATATTTTCCAGAGAAAATCATATGCCATGAATTTAGGTTTCCAAAGCCTATATAGCAGCGGTTGAATGGCAACTATGGCTAATACGGCCAAATAACTCAACTGAAATCCAACATCAAATAAAAACGTGGGTTTAAACAATAATAAAAAGAATATGGATATTGCTAAGGTATTATAGACATTGGTAGGTCTTTTCCAATGCATGGCAATAGCAACAATACTAAACATGGTAACGGCTCTAGTAACTGAAGCAGACAATCCAGCTATTATTGCGAAGCTCCAAAGTATCAATAATATGATGAGCACCTTAATGAACTTTCCTCGTCCGATATATTCAATAGGTTTTAATACAAAATTTAAAAGTAACAATACAATACCAACATGTAAACCAGAGACTGCTAGAATATGAACCGCGCCTGCTTTGGTGTAACTATTGTAGATTTCCTCACTAATATCTTGCCGTTGGCCTAAAAGAAGGGCATTGATGATAGCCAGTTCATCAGCTTTAAAATGATGCCGTCTTAATTTAATATTAATGGTTTCACGTAATTCATCAGCATAACCAAAAAGGGTGTGCCTGTTGGAAGTCAATTTTAATAACGAATTGTTTTCAATAAAAATTTGATGATAGACATATTGCTTTTCTAGATAGTTTTTATAATCAAATTGATTGGGGTTTAAAGGATGTATCAACGATTTAAAAGGGGCCGATGTCATAAGTATTTCATCTATTTTATAAACGGGTTGAGTTGAATCTATATGTACATTTAGGAGAGACTTTCCTGAAACGGTTTTGTCATTGACTTTTAAGATATCAATAATGTATTTGTTGTAGAAATTTCCTGGTTTCAGTTTTTCCCTGATTCTGAAAGTAATCATATTCTCGGTATCCACTTCACTTGAAATACAATTGGAATAATGATGTTTATGGTTTTGTTGATTGTGAAGATTATAAACTAAAACTCCTAAACTTATTGTGGTCGTAAAAGCTATACATCCAAACCAGATGGTTTTTTTGATTTGATTTTTTGAAACAAAAAACACAAAAGTTAAAACCGCAAAAAAAACAATAGTAAGACTTAAGGAATCATTTAAGGAAATGCTTACAAAATGTGCAAATAAAATTCCAACACTTAAACAAAGTGTCAGTTTTAAAATGGCAAAATTGAGCAACTTCATAAATTGAAATTACTAAAATAAGTATTATAAAATACGTCTGGCCTGCACAAAAGTTGAGTACCAATATCGTTCTGCTAAATTGGAAATAATAACCCCGGCATTTATGGTAGCATGTATAAATTCAACAAAGCCTGGGCGTACGTCGGTAACAAGCCCAACATGATTAATTTCACGACTGTTCCTTTTTGTTGCAAAAAAAAGAAGGTCACCTTTTTCCACGGTTTTAACATCAATCCAGTTTCCAACATTTGCCATCTCTTTTGAGCTTCTTGGTAATAAAATAGCCTCGCTTTTAAATGCAGTGGAGATCAGACCAGAACAGTCCATGCCATTTTTGGAGGTGCCTCCATATTTATAATTGACACCGTCGAATTGTTTGGCATAATTGATAATTTCTTCTGCTTTTGAATTGTAGATTTCAGTTGGATTCACTGGTTCAAAGATGATATAATCCTCAATTGTGGAACTGGGTTCATCTGGTCTTGATTCTACTTCTTTATTTTTTAAAGGTTCAGATTTTTTTGTAACCACACCTTTTGAAGATTTACAGCTATGCAAACAACATAATAAAAGTAGGCTTAGACCAATGTTCTTCATGAGAGTTGTTACGCTTTTAACGATTTAAAAATGAACTTTGCTGTCTTTTCACTGGCACCTTTACCTCCTAGTTTTTTTTCTAAATCGTAATAATTCAAAAAGAATTTAACTCGTTCAAAATCATCTAAAATAAGGGTCAGTTCTTGTTTTAATCTCGATATATTGAATTCATCTTGGATAAGTTCTGTCACAACTTCTTTGTCCACTATTAAATTGACTAAAGAAATGAATTTGATATGTTTAACTAGGCGCTTGCCAATTTGATAGGATAGCCAACTGCCTTTATAACAAACAACTTCTGGAACTTTAAACAATGCGGTTTCTAAGGTTGCCGTACCCGAAGTTACCAGAGCAGCATAGGAAACACTCAACAGGTCATGGGTTTTGTTACTAATAAACGCAACATTCGAATTTTTTATAAAGGGGTCATAGAAACTTTTATCCTGACTTGGAGCACCAGCAATAACAAATTGATAGCCTTTAAAATCGTTTACAATACTCAACATGATGCTGAGCATCTTTCTAATTTCCTGTTTTCTGCTGCCTGGTAAAAGGGCAATAAGGGTTTGTCACTTAATTCGTGTTGCGCTCTAAATTCAAATTCGTCAACTTGATGTCTACTGACAATTGCATCAATTAAAGGATGCCCAACAAATTCAACAGGATAATCATGTTTTTTTTCGTAAAAATCCTTTTCAAAAGGTAAGATGACGTACATGTGATCTACATCTCTTTTGATGTCTTTGATTCGGTTCTCTTTCCAAGCCCAAATTTGTGGAGAAATGTAATATTCGGTTTTAAAACCTTTTTGTTTTGCCCACTTTGCAATTCGTAAATTAAACCCAGGATAATCTATAAAAATAATGGCGTCGGGACCAAAAGCTTCAATATCTTTTTTGCAAAACGAAAGATTCTTGGCAATGGTCCGAATATTTAAAAACACTTCTAAAAAACCCATAAAGGCTAAGTGTTTATAGTGCTTTACCATTGTATCTCCAACCTGTTGCATTAGGTCGCCTCCCCAAAATCTAAATTTAGCATTCACATCCTGTACCTGTAACGCCTTCATTAGATTGGAACCATGCAAATCCCCCGATGCTTCTCCAGCAATAATATAATACTTCATAAAATATATGACCTAAGCTAGGTTAAGTAAAAAGGTTGTAATCGCAACTGTAATGGTAACCAATAGCACACCTCTAGCTCTATAATCTTGTTTCTTTTTAATAAAAATAAAAAAAACAACCAAATTTAAAATGGCCCCTATGGTAACCAATTTGCCGAACAAGCCTTCAGATAGTGATTGTTTAATAGTTATGCCAATATCTTCACCAGTTCCCAAAAATAAAGCCGCTAGTATTAATCCAATACAATTGGCGATTAGGCCAATAAAAAAACCAAGAAAAATTTCCTTTTTAATCATTAAAATTCCAAGTATTTAAGGTTTGAATACAATGATGTGCTGTAAGATCAAATTGAACTGGTACTACAGAAACATAACCATTTTCTAGAGCCCACTCATCGGTATCCTCCCCATGGTCTAAATTTACAAATTTACCAGTTAACCAATAGTAAATTCTACCTTGAGGATTCTTGCGTTTATCAAATTCTTCTTCCCAATTTGCTCTTGCTTGTCTACAAATTTTGATGCCTTTAAGCTCTTGTGCTGATAAATTAGGAATGTTTACATTTAAAACAACATCTTTCGGTAAACCTTCTTTTAAAACATTTTCTGTAATAGATTTTATATATGGTTTTGTGGCTTCAAAATTGGCATTCCAACTATAATCTAGCAATGAAAAACCTATGGCAGGAATTCCTTCTATCCCTGCTTCGATAGCCGCACTCATGGTGCCTGAATAAATGACATTGATTGAAGAATTGGAACCATGATTAATTCCTGATACACACAAATCTGGTTTCCTTTCAAGAATTTGACTTACTGCCAATTTAACACAATCGGCAGGAGTTCCAGAGCAACTGTATTCTAATTGATGACCTTCATCTACCTTAACTTTTTCCACAAACAGCGTTGAATTTACGGTTATGGCATGCCCCATTCCACTTTGGGGGCTATCGGGCGCTACAACGACAACATCGCCAATTGTCTTCATAACTTCAATAAGCGATCTAATGCCCGGAGCAGTAATACCATCATCATTGGTGATTAAAATAAGTGGCTTTTTCGACATTCCTGATTATTTTTTTAGAACACTAAAATACGTAAAATAGGATATACACGTTTATATTATTGGGTTTAACAAAAAATTAGTAGAGATAGACATTATTGGCATGATTTTTTCCATTAATTTAGTCAAAAAATAATATGAAAGATATTATGAAAAGGAATTATAAAATTTTGTTGTTAGTATTATTACTGGCATTTGCATCTTGCAGTTTTACGAGTAAAACCTTTGAAGATCCTGATAAGGACAAACTACTTATTCGATTGATTAGTTATGTTTTAGAAGAAGGGCACTATAGCCCAAAAGATTTCAATGATGCTTTTTCTGCACAGGTATTTGAGGGTTACCTAAAACAACTGGATCCATTTAAACGCTATTTTTATGACTCAGATATAAAAGATTTTGAAGCTTATAAAAATAAATTGGATGATGGAATTAAAGAGGATGACCTCACATTTTTTAATTTGACTCATGAAAGATTACTTCAAAGAATAGAAGAATCAAAAGCCATTTATAAAGAAGTATTGAGCAATCCATTTGATTATAATCAAAAGGAAGAATTTTTGACAAATTATGATAATCTTTCATATGTGAGATCTAAAAAGGAAATGAAAGAACGTTGGAGACAACAACTTAAATTTTCTACCATTGCCAATTACGATGATTTAATAGCACAACAGGACAATACCTATGCTGCCAAAAAAACTTTAGAAAATGTAAGTGATTTAAACCCTGAAGTTTTTGAATCCAAAAAAGAGGAATTAAAGAACGATGTAAAGAAAAGCCTATCACAATTGGAGCAGGATGCTAGAGAGGCAACCTTAAAATCGTTAAACGAATTATATGATTTTATAGAGGAGCGTGAACGCAAAGACTGGTTTGCAGTTTACGTTAATGCCATTGTTGAAGAATTTGACCCGCATACATTTTATTTTGCTCCAGAAGACAAAGATCGTTTTGATGTGGAAATGTCGGGGAACTTTGAGGGGATAGGTGCAAGACTTCAAAAAAGGATGGATGCCATTTTGGTCAATGAAATTATTAGCGGTGGCCCAGCTTGGAGGCAAAATGAGTTGGAAGTTGGCGATCAAATTCTTAAAGTTAGACAGGAAAATGAAAAAGAAGGCCTTAACGTTGTTGGAATGCGTTTGGACGATGCCATCAAGTTTATAAAAGGTCCTAAAGGGACCAAGGTAACATTGACCCTAAAAAAAGTGGATGGCACGATTGAGGATTTGACAATCACTAGAGATATAGTTGAACTTGAAGAGACCTATGCGAAATCATCAACTGTAATTAAAGATGGTAAAACATTCGGAGTAATTAATCTTCCTAAGTTTTATGTTGATTTTGAAGATTATAAAAAACGAAACGCAGCTTCTGATATTAAATTGGAAATTGAAAGATTGAAAGAGCAAGGAATTGAGGGACTAGTATTGGATTTAAGATATAATGGAGGAGGTTCGTTGCAAACTGTTGTTGACATGGGCGGGTTGTTTATTAAAAATGGCCCTATTGTTCAGGTTAAAACAGCGGGAGCACCAAAGGAAGTTCTTAATGACAATGACCGTTCTATAGTATGGGATGGTCCACTGGTTATTTTGGTAAATGAATTATCGGCTTCGGCTTCCGAGATTCTTGCTGCAGCTATGCAGGATTATAAAAGAGCCATTATTATTGGCAGTAAACAAACATATGGTAAGGGAACTGTTCAAAATGTTTTGGATCTTAACCGTATGGTAAGAAATAACAGCAACGGGGATATGGGTGCTTTAAAGTTTACTACTCAAAAATTTTATAGAATCAATGGAGGTTCTACACAATTGGAAGGCGTAAAAAGTGATGTTGTGGTTCCAGATCGTTACAGTTATATTAATATTGGCGAAAAAGATCAGGAAAATCCTTTGAAATGGGATAAAATTGAAGCCGTTCCTTATGATACTTGGGAAAATTATTTTGACTATGATACCACAATTGCAAAAAGCAAAGAGCGTATGACAAATAATGAGCAGCTAAAACTAATTGATGAAAACGCCAAGTGGGTTCAAAAAATAAGAGATAGGGAAAGTTATTCTTTAAATTACGATGACTATAAAGCGGCATTAAAAATAAATGAAGATGAAGCTAAACGTTTTGAAAAACTATCAGATTACAAAACCGATCTTACTTATAAATCCTTGCCTTATGAAGAGGAATTAATGGAGAAGGATTCAGTTTTAAAACAAAAAAGGGAGCGTTGGCATCAAAACTTAGGTCAGGACGTTTATATGGAAGAAGCTTTAAATGTTTTAAACGATTTAAAAATGACTTATGGCATTAAAACAAAAGTTGCTACCACGACAGTAAAAGATTAAACATAAATGAGTCTAAATAGCAACTCATTAACACTATTGGCGCTTCAAAAGTTTAAAAAAGACTTTTGGGGCGTTTTAAGTTTATGGATCGTTGTTGTTATTGGATTGGTTTCTGTTTTTGCATACGTTATTTCACCAGATAATTCCCAAAATGCCAATCAGATGCATTTATCCATCCATTCCAAAAAACCAGGATTTAAGGTGCAAATG
This sequence comes from Flavobacteriaceae bacterium, assembly GCA_037969605.1. Taxonomy (GTDB): domain Bacteria; phylum Bacteroidota; class Bacteroidia; order Flavobacteriales; family Flavobacteriaceae; genus Geojedonia. The sequence continues at coordinate 2,563 of JBBKXS010000267.1, read as the reverse complement.
TTGACCATTCCATCCAAAACAGAAAACCGACAATCTTTTTTTTCTAAATTATTTTATGGAATTAAAAACACTGAAACTGAAATGCCAATTACAGCTTATGAAGTAAATAATGAAAGTTTGGTTTTTACAGAATATGCTTCAGATGGACTTGAAGGCGTTAGCAAAACATTAACTTTAAATACATTTCCAGATCAAAATTATAAAGAGTTCATTAAAGAAAAAACCTTCATTTTCGGTACTGATAAATATGGTAGAGATTACTTAAGCAGAATATTGATAGGTTCCCGAATTTCATTTTTTATTGGATTTATTGCTGTATTTATTTCTCTAATTATTGGAATTATTATGGGTAGTCTGGCAGGTTATTTTGGTGGGAAGACAGATGCATTGATTATGTGGATGATTAATGTAACGTGGTCTATTCCTACCTTGCTTTTGGTCATTGCAATTACATTGGTACTCGGTAAGGGCTATTGGCAAGTTTTTATAGCTGTAGGTTTAACCATGTGGGTAGAAGTTGCCAGAGTCGTTCGTGGTCAGATAATCAGTGTGAAAGAAATGCAGTATGTTACCGCAGCAAGGGCTTTGGGATTTGATGATTTTAGAATTATAACCAGGCATATTTTACCTAATATTATGGCACCAGTAATTGTTATTTCTGCGGCAAATTTTGCTGCTGCTATACTAATAGAAAGTGGGTTGAGCTTTTTGGGCATTGGAGCCCAACCTCCAATGGCAAGCTGGGGAGCCATGATAAAAGATCATTATAATTATATAATCCTCGGTAAGCCATATTTGGCCATAATACCTGGTTTGTGCATCATGATTTTAGTGATGGCATTTATGCTAATCGGTAATGCTTTAAGAGACGCTTTGGATGTGAAGAGTTAATGACTTCTTAAACTAATAATTTGAATATTTGTGTCCCCAATAAACTGGAGAATTTCTTCTTTACCAAGAGATTTTGTTGATGAGGTTACAAAATATTTTGGGAGTTCTTCCCAAGTTTTTAAGAGCTCTTGAGAGTAATCTTCAACATGATTGTTAATAGCTTTAGGCTTCAGTTTATCGGCTTTTGTGAATACAATGCAGAACGGGATTTGTTTAATGCCCAAATATTCCATAAACTCCAAGTCAATTTTTTGTGGTTCATGCCTAATATCAATAAGGACAAAAGCTGAAACCAGTTGTTGTCGATTTTCAAAATAATTCGTAATGAATTTTTGAAATTTCTTTTTTGCAGTTTTGGATACTTTTGCATAACCATAACCTGGAAGATCGACCAAAAACCAATTTTTGTTGATTATAAAATGATTAATAAGCTGTGTTTTTCCAGGCCTTCCAGAAGTTTTGGCTAAATTATGACGGCTGGTCAGCATGTTGATCAATGAAGACTTGCCTACATTACTTCTTCCAATAAAGGCATATTCTGGCAACAACTCTTTAGGACATTTAGCCACTTCAGAATTGCTTATGACAAATTCGGCAGTTTTAATCAACATGGTAATTGGAAAGTTTAAAATTTTCTATCGGTAAGCCATTTGTAAAGAATGGAATTAAACTCATCTGGATGTTCCATCATAGCTGCATGACCACATTTATCAATCCAAAACAAATCTGAATCCGGTAATAATTGGTTAAACTCTTCGGCTACTGCGGGTGGAGTTACGGTATCATTTTTGCCCCAGATTATACAGGTAGGTATTTTCATTTTTGGAAGATCTTTAGCCATATTATGCCTTATAGCACTTTTGGCAATGGCCAGGGTCTTTACAAGCTTATTTCTGTCATTTACCGTTTCATATACTTCATCCACAATTTCTTTTGTAGCAATAGTTGGGTCATAAAAAACATCTTGAGCTTTTTTCTTGATAACCTCATAGTCACTTCGTTTGGTGTATCCGCCTCCCATGGCACTTTCATAGAGTCCAGAACTACCGGTTATGACTAACGCTTTTATTTTTTTAGGATATAATTTAGTGTGATATAAACCTATATGCCCACCTAAAGAATTTCCTAGCAAAATCACATCCTTATAGCCTTTAAATTCTATAAAATCGTATAGATATTTGGCAAAACTTTTAACATTTGTTTTAAGCAATGACATGGTGTAAATAGGCAATTCAGGGATAATAACTTTATATCCTTTTGCTCCAAAAAAGTTTGCAACACCATCAAAATTACTTAAACCACCCATTAAACCATGCAAGATTATAATTGGGGTTCCATCTCCTATTTCAACGTAACTGTAATTTTTTTCTTTTTTTAAAAAGTGCTTCATGTATTACTAACAAAGGTGGTTAAAAACAAATATAGTTATTTCATTTCTATTTTGTTCTCATTTTAATTCATGTTGGTAAAATACTTTGTTATCAGATTATGAATTGTATCTACCTATAACATTTCAATTTTTAATGGATTGATTTTAAGGAAATTGAGCAGGATTATTTTCTGAATTTAAACAAAAAATATAGAATTTATTAACAAAAGTGGTATTTTGTGGTAAAAAGTGGTATTTTTTTCAATATATTTGAATCTTAATCGTTTGTTGAATAAACTAACC
>JBBKXS010000266.1:0-5025 GCA_037969605.1 Flavobacteriaceae bacterium | reverse complement strand
ACCCAGAAGGGGAAATCGTAACGCGTTATCGTAAAATGTTTCCTTTTTATCCCTACGAGGTCGGGGTAACCCCTGGGGATGCTTTTTGTGTTTTCGATGTGCCCGGTGTCGCCAAATTCGGGGTTTCCATCTGTTATGATATGTGGTTTCCCGAAACCATCAGAACCTTGGTAACCATGGGTGCCGAAGTTATTATGCATCCGACCATGTCGGGAACTATCGATCGTGATATCGAACTGTCCATCGTAAGGGCCATGGCTTCCATTAACCAATGCTATTTATTTGATGTGAACGGTTTGGATACGGGAGGTTGCGGCCGCTCTATTGTTTGCGGCCCAGATGGTCGGGTCTTACATCAGTCCGAAGGTACGGAGGAGATTATACCATTGGAGTTGAATATTGAAAGGGCACAAAGAAGTCGCGAATTGGGTATTTTGCGATTGGGACAACCCCTTAAAAGTTTTCGGGACCATATACAGAAAGGTCAATTCGGAATTTACCAACCGAACTTTCCTACTCCATATCTAGATTCCTTAGGGCCGTTGATAAAGCCTTCACGTCTTGATAAGATTACAGAATTGAAGATAAAAGAGGATAATTTAGAGCAAAATGGCTCGCCCGTCCACTATAAAGGAGATGGAGTGATCTAAAACAAAAACTATGGGTGGAATTCAACAAAATAAAAAGAAGAAAGATACGGCAATAACCGACTTTGTGAGTTGGTTTGAAATACCTGCACTCGATTTTAATCAAGCGGTACGGTTCTACAACCACATTTTTGGAATTGAAATGGAGCAAAACATAACGGACGTGAATGCTATGGCCTTTTTTCCAGTGACATCCGGTGTTGGCGGAGCCATAATAGCCGGCCCTAATTCAGTACCATCCGATAAAGGACTGTTGATCTATTTAAATGGTGGTGACGACCTAAACAATGTACTAAATAAAGTAGAAGAAGCAGGCGGACGAATAGTAATGCCAAAAACGCTTATTACCGCGGATGCAGGTTATTTTGCCATTTTTATCGATTCACAAGGAAACAAACTTGCCTTACATTCAAAAAATTAAAACGTGATACAAAACAAATCAAAAAGTGCACCTTATTATAACATTGGACAGCTTCGGGTTGATTTTTGGAACAAACTAAAAATTGAAACCTCTGAACTTACTCGTTGTCATAAGGGGTCTGTGAATGAAAAAACGCATAAATTAAAAGTCAAGGAGTTAATAAAAGATTTAAAAGTAGTGGAATGTTTTTTCGCTTTCCCAGGTAAAGAGAGATTACAAAAACTAGAAAACGCTTTTTCCAGTCATGAATATGCCTCTTTATCCCATTTGGTAGCCGAAACTACCAGACAATTATTAGGAGACAGTTATAAAAGCAATCCAGACTTCATTGATTTTGATGAACACAGTATGGAGTCTACTGAGGATCATGAGCAACATAATAATATTAGAAAAAACCATTTTGAGGTTTTGTTTGTTGACAATATTTCCAAAGATGAAGAATATAAATTGAAGCGTAATTTAAGAAATCTACAGACTTCAAATGACAAGTTTAGCTATGGTATTGTTGTTCAACGTTCTTTTCAAGATGCCATGATTACATTATTTTTTAATCATAATATTCAGGCAGTCGTGGTACGTTATGCTCCTCCTTACCACTCAAAGCTTATTACTCCTCTTATTAAACCCTATATCGAAGAAGTTACAAAACTCGATTTTTCATCAAAACCTGAAACCGATCTTGGTCCAATCATGGGAGAGTTGGTCAAACAACTACGGCCCGAGTTGGACACCTATTATGTTACTGATTCTTCGCTGGGGCATCTAAAAGACAATACCATTAAAGGCTTCAGCCGTATATTTTATCAATCAGAAGACATACAAGAATTGCATCTAACCATAATGCGTGGTATTGCCGAACGCTATGAAACGCCTTTCTTTTCGGCCTTAGTAGAATATAGTCAGAAACCAACCGGAGTTTTTCACGCCATGCCCATATCTCGTGGAAATTCAGTTTTCAAATCACGATGGATCCATGATTTTGGTGATTTTTACGGTCGAAATATGTTTTTGGCAGAAACATCCGCCACAACAGGTGGGCTAGATTCCTTATTACAACCTACAGGACCCATTAAAAAAGCCCAAGAGATGGCACGTGATGCCTATGGCTCGCAATACACTTATTTTGTTACCAATGGCACATCCACAGCCAATAAAATAGTGATGCAGGCTTTAGTAAAACCTGGAGATGTGGTACTCATTGATAGAGATTGTCACAAATCGCATCACTACGGATTGGTTTTAGCAGGCGCTTATCCCGTTTATTTGGATTCTTACCCGATTGAAGAATACTCTATGTACGGGGCAGTTCCTTTGGAACAAATCAAAACCAAACTACTACATTTAAAGGTGGCAGGAAGATTGGACAAGGTAAAAATGTTACTATTAACCAATTGTACTTTTGACGGTCTTGTATATAATGTAGAGCGCGTTATGGAAGAAGTGCTTGCTATTAAGCCTGATATGGTCTTTTTATGGGATGAAGCCTGGTTTGCTTTTGCTGGATTTGCTTATAACTATAAGCAGCGTACTGGCATGTTCACTGCAAACAAGCTTTATGAAAAATATAAGAGTTCTAATTATAGAAAGCAGTACAACGCACACATCAAAGGATTGAATAATGGTGATCAATCCTTATTACCCGATCCTAATGAGGTTAAAATACGGGTCTATGCTACTCAAAGTACCCACAAAACTTTAAGTAGTTTTAGGCAAGGCTCCATGATACATATTTGGGATGAAGATTTCCGTAGAAAAACTGAAAATACCTTTTTGGAAGCCTACATGACCCACACTTCTACTTCACCAAACTATCAAATGTTGGCATCACTTGATGTGGGTAGACGACAAGTACAGCTCGAAGGATTTGAATTGGTTGAAAAGAGCATTGAAATGGCTATGGTATTAAGAGCCAAGATTAATGACAATCCCCAGTTAAGCAAGTACTTCGATGTTTTAACAGTACAAAATTTTATCCCTAATAAATTTCGTCAAACTGGACTTAAGGAATATTATACCAAAAATGAAGGTTGGAACCGTATGGATGAGGCTTGGGCGAAAGACGAATTTGTTCTGGATCCAACCAAAATCACCTTATATATAGGCAAAACTGGGGTTGACGGTGATACGTTCAAAAACAAGTATTTAATGGATAAATTCAATATCCAAATTAACAAAACCTCTCGCAATACGGTATTATTTATGACGAACATAGGTACCACGAGAGGGAGCGTAACCTATCTTATTAATGCACTATTAAAAATTGCAGATGAATTGGATGATGAGTTTAAAGCCTTGAACGACAAGGAAAGAGAAATTCGGGATAAAAGGATACATTCTTTAACCAAAGAGGTGCCGCCATTACCGGATTTTAGTTATTTCCATCATTCATTTCAGGCCGTACCAGGTGTTCGCGGTGGTAATTTGCGGGAAGCTTATTTCTTAGCCTATGATGAAGAAAATTATGAATATGTGCCATTAAACGATTGTTTGTCCATTATGGCTAAAGGAAGAAAACTCGTAGCTTCTACCTTCGTGATTCCCTATCCACCAGGTTTTCCGGTATTAGTTCCTGGGCAAGTAGTGAGCGAAGAAATTATCAATTTCATGACGGTGTTAGATGTAAGCGAAATACACGGCTATCGTTCCGATTTGGGCTTAAGAGTATTCAAGGAAAAGGTACTGGACAGACATAAGATTACCACATCAATGGGCGGGATGTCTATTGGAAAAAACAAGAAACAATTAATTTAATCATTGAAAAACAATTATTATGACTACTAATAAAACAATAGAAGCAAAAAAAGTTACAAAACCAATTAACAAAAAAACGGCACCTGTAAAAAAGGCATCAAAAACTGAAGCGCTCAATGGCGTACCTGATATAAGAAGATTCTTTTATAAAAACGAAATACCTTTATATTTTATAAGTGCCACTAATTTTAATATGCTTGGTGCAGATGAATGGATAAAAGGATTTAAATTTATTTCACATATCGAATGTTTTGGCGGTCTGCATCCTAATGTGTTTTCTCCCAAGGAGGAAATTCCTCATGACGAATTCACATGTATTGAAGACATCAACAACTACCTCCTTCAACATCCAGAAGTTCAGGATTATTTGACGACAAGAAAAAAAGGAAAATCTACCGGAAAGGCCATGTTTCTTATGTTTGATGAAAAAACTGAAAAGCTTGCAAAAAAATTGGGATTACAAATCATGTTCCCTACCGCTAAAATGCGGACCTTCATGGACAATAAAGTGAACACGAACCGTATAGCCGAAAAGGCTGGCGTACCTTGTGTTCCCTATGTGCTATCCCCTGTTTTGGATTATGCACACTTAAAGAAAGTTTCTAAAATTCTTGGTAATGACTTGGTGATTCAAACGCCTTTTGGCGATTCGGGACATACTACATTTTTTATCTCTAATGAGGAAGAATACAAAAAATATGAAGAGGAAATTGTCAAAGAAAAAGAAGTTAAAATAATGAAACGCATCAATTGTAAAGGCTCTGCCATTGAAGCCTGTGTAACACGACACGGTACCATAGTTGCCCCTTTAATGACAGAACTTGTTGGGTTTAAGGATTTGACTCCTTACAAAGGCGGTTGGTGTGGAAACGAAATTTATCCGAATGCTTTCAGCCCGGAAATTCGTGAAAAGGCAACAAAATATACTCAACTTTTCGGTAATCAATTAAGAAAAGAAGGCTACAAAGGTTATTTTGAACTGGATTTTTTAATCGATCAGGATAATGGCGAAGTTTATCTAGGCGAATTAAACCCTAGGGTTACGGGAGCAAGCTCTATAACCAACCATGCTGTTTTTGCCTTAGCAGATGCACCACTTTTTGTATTCCATATTTTGGAATGGATGAATGTAGAATATAACTTAGACATCAATGAGTTAAATGAACGATGGGCTCTACAAGAGAATATCGACGGATGGAGTCAATT
>JBBKXS010000265.1:0-3136 GCA_037969605.1 Flavobacteriaceae bacterium | reverse complement strand
ACATACGGTTTTAGAAACCATCATGATGGGAAATAAACCATTATTTGACTTGAAATCGCAAATTGACGCTTTATATGCTGACTACAGTGATGAAAATGTTGAGAAAATTGGTGAACTTCAGGTGCAGTTTGAAGAAATGAATGGTTGGAATGCCGAAAGCGACGCTGCAGCGATGTTATCCAATTTAGGAATTAAAGAAGAATACCATTATACTTTAATGCAGGATTTAGATGGCAAACAAAAGGTAAGGGTTTTGTTGGCTCAAGCACTTTTTGGAAATCCAGATGTATTGATTATGGATGAGCCCACCAACGATTTGGATTATGAAACCATTTCTTGGTTGGAAAACTTTTTGGCAAATTACGACAATTGTGTGATTGTGGTTTCACATGACAGACACTTTTTGGATGCGGTCTGTACACATGTATCTGATATCGATTTTGGTAAAATCAATCACTTTTCTGGAAATTATACCTTTTGGTACGAATCATCACAGTTAGCAGCTAGACAGCGTTCACAACAAAATAAAAAAGCTGAAGAGAAGAAAAAGGAATTGGAAGAATTTATTAGACGTTTTTCTGCCAATGTTGCCAAATCCAAGCAGGCGACCAGTAGAAAGAAAATGATCGATAAGCTTAATATTACAGAAATTAAACCTTCAAGTAGACGCTATCCTGCTATTATTTTTGAACGTGATAGGGAAGCGGGAGATCAAATTTTAAATATCGAAAACCTTTCTGCTATAATTGATGGTGAAGTGCTGTTTCAAAATGTGAGTCTCAATCTTGCAAAGGGAGATAAAGTGGTGGTGTATTCAAAAGATTCAAGGGCTGCAACAGCCTTTTATCAAATTTTAAATGGCAATGAAAAAGCAAATTCAGGAAAATTTGATTGGGGAATTACTACATCACAATCCTATTTACCTTTGGAAAACAGCTCTTTTTTCAACAATAAATTAACGCTTGTAGATTGGTTGCGCCAATGGGCTACAACTGAAGAAGAGCGAGAAGAAGTTTATATTCGTGGTTTTCTTGGCAAAATGATCTTTAGCGGTGAAGAAGCTCTTAAAACGGCCAATGTTTTGTCTGGTGGTGAAAAAGTACGCTGTATGTTGAGCCGTATGATGATGATGAGAGCCAATGTGTTAATGTTGGATGAACCTACCAACCATTTAGATTTGGAAAGTATCACGGCATTTAATAACTCTTTAAAGAATTTTAAGGGTACTGTTTTATTCACTACTCATGACCATGAGTTTGCCCAAACCCTTGCCAATAGAGTCATTGAATTGACACCAAATGGTGTTATCGATAGGTATATGACATTTGAAGACTATATGGGTGATAAAAAGATAAAAGAACAGCGAGAAAAAATGTATGCCGTAACTGCTTAAACACCTAAAATTTTGAATCCCGATAAAATCGGGATTTTTTATTGTTTTAATTCGGCATTGACTTCCTCAACAATAGGAACAGCATACTCTACTTCATCTTTGCTTACATAAAGTTCTTGAAAACCTTGTATAGCAGAACCAAAACCAGCCAATCTTCCGGATTCGGATTCATCCTTTACAATGGCATTAATGCCCGCTCCATTAAGTCTATCCAAAACCAATTGGACTATTATAAAACTGCCAGAAAAAATTTTTACATAATCGTCCATGTTAAATTCATTTAAGAAGTCTTAAGATACAAAAAATATGGTTGGTTGAACGATTTATGATTCATTAATAAATTAATTTTTTAGTTTTGGTTATTGGTCTGGTTTTAATAATAAATAATCATTCATTTAGTAACTTGACATTTCCTTTTCTGTTAAAATATTGAGGTCTTCCATGCAGGCACGCATTATTTGGTAAGTGCGTTTAATATCGGCATCCAACCCAATCGAAAATCTAATCAATCCATTGCTTAAGCCCATTTCCTTTTGTTCTTCAATAGGGATTTCTGATGAGGTAGAAGTACCCGGAGCACTGAACAAGGTTTTGTAAAAACCAAGACTTACGGCTAAGTAGCCTAAATTGTTCTTTTGCATCATTTCCATAAGGGCATTGGCAGCATCCAATGAACCTACATCTATAGTTAGAATTCCGCCATATCCGTATTTTTCGTTCATCATGCTTTTGAACAATTTATGTGAAGGATGTGATTCCAATCCAGGATATACGGTCTTCAATCCATCGGCTTCAAATTTATTGGCCAAATAATTAGCGTTGTAACTATGCTGTTGCATTCGAATGTGCAATGTCCTTAAGTTTTTTAAGACTGAAGCCGATCGCAAACTATCCATGGTTGCTCCCAGTAACATGCAAGCCCCATTATTTACATTTCTTAATTCGTTTATCAACTCTTGTGTACCACAAATAACCCCCGCGACAGTATCTGAAGTTCCGTTGATAAATTTTGTCAAACTATGGATTATGACATCTGCACCCTGTTTTGCCGGGGATATCGACAAAGGAGAAAACGTATTATCCACTATAAGTTTTAAATTGTGACGTTTTGCAACTTCAGATAGTGCTTTGATATCAGCAACTTCCAATAATGGATTGCTCACAGATTCGCAGTATATTGCTTTTGTGTTTGCTGTAATGGCCGCTTCAACCGCATCAAGTTTTGTGATGTCCACAAAAGAAGTATCAACATTAAACCGAGTTATAAAGTTTTTCAAGAATGCATAGGTTCCTCCATAAATTGTCCTACTCGAAACAATATGGTCCCCACTTCCACAGAATTGAAGTAAAACACCTGTAATGGCTCCCATTCCCGAAGCTGTTACAGTTGCTGCTTCAGTACCTTCCATGGCGGCTAAAGCTTTTCCTAAATATAGGTTGGAAGGCGAGGAGTGACGTGAATATAAATAACATCCATCGGCACTGCCTTCAAAAGTATCAAACATGGTTTTTGCTGATAAAAATGTATAGGTTGAAGAATCGGAAATTGAAGGGTTGACACCTCCAAATTCTCCAAAGTATTGAAGATCTTGTATCTGGTTTGCGGGCTTAAATTTTTTCATAATTTTAATATTGGTGTCACTTCGGATTTTATTCAGAAAAACCAGAGCAGAAGTTTTGGTTTTATAAGACAAAGTTGCAATACTCTAGATTAAAAAACAATGATAATGAACATAATTAGAA
>JBBKXS010000264.1:0-2796 GCA_037969605.1 Flavobacteriaceae bacterium | reverse complement strand
TGAAAGTATTTTATATATCTTACGATTATTATTTATTAACTCCATTATCAAACATGCAAAAACCCCTCATACTTTTATTATGTATACTGTGTCTTTCATGTAATAAAGAACATTCAGACAGTCTTAAACTAGGGATTTGGCATGCTGAATTACAGGTGTCAGATGGCCAACTTTTGCCTTTCAATTTTGAAGTCACTTCAACACAGAGCCTTAAACTATTTAATGCCGATGAAGTTATTTTTGTTGACGATATCACTTACAAAAATGATTCGGTGCTGATAAAAATGCCGGCTTTTGAAGGGTATTATATTTCAGCTAAACTTACTGATACTACCTTAAACGGAGTTTTTGTTCAAGAAAATAGGGATAGAATTGTGCCATTTGTAGCGAAGTTTGGGAACAAAGAGCGGTTCAAGATTGAGGAAAAACCAAAATACAATATTTCTGGGCATTGGGAAACCGTATTTGGAGACGATATTGAAGATGAAGAGGAGGTAGCTTTGGGTATTTTTGATCAGGTTGGAAATAAAGTTAAGGGAACATTCAGAACAACAACTGGAGATTATCGATTTTTGGAAGGCGTTCTAAATGGAGACCAACTGAAACTTTCCACCTTTGACGGTTCACATGTCTATTTGTTTACGGCTACGGTTACAGATAGTACAATACGAGGGATGTATTATTCAGGTAATCATTTTAAAGAACCTTTTACTGCCAAACGAAATGAAACCTATGAGTTACCCGATCCAGAAACTCTAACTTTTTTAAAGGAAGGGTATGATACCTTGGCGTTTACGTTTCCTGATATTTCAGGCAATATGGTGTCACTAACTGATGAGCGTTTTAAAAACAAGGTGGTCCTCGTACAATTAATGGGCAGTTGGTGTCCCAATTGTTTGGACGAGACCAAGTACTATTCCGAGTATTACAGGGAACACCAAGGTAAAAATATTGAATTTGTGGCCTTGGCCTTTGAGTATGCCAAAACCAAGGAGAAAGCTTTTAAAAGTATGGCACATTTAAAAGATAACATTGGTATTGGGTACCCAATGTTATTGGCTCAATTTGGCACTTCTGATAAAGTTAAGGCGCAAGAAAAATTGCCCATGCTCAATCACGTTCTATCTTACCCCACCACTATTTTTATAGATAAAAAAGGAAAAGTACGTAAAATTCATACTGGGTTTAATGGCCCAGCTACGGGTGAAAAATATACTGAGTTTAAAAAAGAGTTTGAAGGGTTTGTGGATGTGCTTTTGAGGGAGTAGATTTTTTGGGTTGCGCTTATCGGCTAGGCTATGAGTAGTTGCGTAAGTTAACACTTAACTTATCAGTTACACACAAAGCTGAAAATCCGAAAGGATTTTCAGAAGTAGGCAAGGACAAGCAATTGCTTATAGCCATTGTTGTGCATTCGTTTTTATTTTATTCACTTTGCTTTAATCGAAATTTTTGAATCTTATTATTTATGAGATCCCCAACAAAAATATTTCCTTCATTATCAATAGCTATATCATGATACTTACAAATTGGCCCATCATAAAATCCAGTTCTACCAAATTGAAGTTCTAGATTCAGATCTAAATCAAAACGAAAAATATCAGAGCCGTGTGGAATTGAGTCGTTAGGGGCTAGATTATCGATACCGAATAGACGCTCATTTTTATGGTCAATAACTAAGGAATAAAATTGATCCGCTAATTCATTCTGCCAAGAGATTATGAAGTTTCCTTCTGCATCAAATTTTTGAATTCTATTATTTTCACGGTCAGCCACATAGACATTTCCTTTTTTATCTAAATCAATGCCATGGGGGATATAAAACTCACCTTCTTTATCTCCTATATTTAATTTACGGTCAGAGCCATTCTTACCCCATGCAAATAAATTCTTACCCCATTCAAATAAAAATGAGCCGTCTTTTGAAAATTTAACCACTCTACTATTTCCATAACCATCACTTACATAAAATGATCCGTCAGGAGCAACAGCTACGTCGGTTGGAAGTGAGAAATGTGATGAATCATTGCCCAAAACATTTGCCTCGCCTAATGTCATGAGGAGTTCCCCATCAGAGTTAAATTTTAAGATTTGCTGTAATCCAGTATCCGTTACCCAAATATTATTTTCTTGATCAACTTCTAATCCATGTGGCATAAGAAATATATCTGCCCCCCAACTTTTCAAAACTTCTCCAGTTTCATTATCAATTGTGAGTATAGTATTATTTTCAATTTTGTCTTCTGGTGTGGGGAATGACCAAGGTCTTCCTGCTCGGTGAAAAACCACAATATTGTTGTCTGAATCTATTCCTAATCCAGTTGGCATCCCTAAAGCAAAATCTTCTGGAAAATTTGGCCAATCTTTAACCAACTCATAAGAATCAGGCTTTACAGTCTCTTCTGTTATTTTCTTTTCCTTCGATTGTCCGCAACCAGCAATTAAAAGTATTGTCAGTAAGTACAAGTATCCTATTCCTTTATATCTCATTCTTTTTTGGATTTGGTTATAATGACGCACAACGACCGCCTAATATGTTCCGTTGCGGTGTACGTGAGCAATCAAGTTTACTTGAATTGCGGGAAGTACAAAGAGCAACGGCAAAAGGAAAACCAAACAGGACAGCAATGGAATATATTCGTTGTTGTCCGTCTGTAACTTTCATGGGCAGTCCGCATTGTCGATGATAATTTACAAAGATTGTGGAAATAAAATGAATTGAAATGAAAAAAAAATTTAATCCAGATAAAGCACTCATGATAACACAAATAATAATATTTGTGTTATTAGTAATAC
>JBBKXS010000263.1:0-5130 GCA_037969605.1 Flavobacteriaceae bacterium | reverse complement strand
ATTTTTGAAAATTTCAATAGAATCGTAGTTGTTCAAGAAATATAGTTCTGCTTCCAACCCTGTTTCTTGAAGTTTTTTAAACCTTGATTTTACAATAGGCTTCACTTCAACAAAAATATCTTTTACATTGAATTTATCTTTCAAAAACAATTTCACAATGTTGGAATAATCCAAAACATTTTCGTTGCCAAATAAATTATCAATCAAATGTTTTCTATGTATATAAGTATCTCCCTTTTGCCACCATCCTTTTCTTCCATTTTCAAAAAATGGGTCAAATAAATCCATTCTGTTTTTTACAACACTTCCTGTTTCAGCTATTCCTAATTCAACAAAATATTCAAAAAATGAGATTTTGGTTTTAAAACCAAATTGTTTGATAAATTGATTATTAAATTTGGCCAAACCGTAACCCAAGAGGTTTAGGATTTCATAGTTCTCGTGCTTATTACTTTTATTTTTCATTGATTAAGCAACAAGTTATAAAAGATTTGTTCATATCATTCAGTTTCTGGTTTTTTTTGTTCACATTTTACGGTGGATAATTTGAGCGTAAAGGCAAGAAACAGCTCTTTACGGGGTGGCGTTTTTCAGCCGGATTTTTAATGGTAGTTCGGATTTTTTTCAACTTATGGGCAACTCGTTATATCCCAACAAATATATAGTTTTATCCGTTCAAATTTTCAGGCTAAGAATTTGAATTTAGCCACTAATCCTTATGAATAATAAAAATACTGGGTCGTTTATGTAAGTCAACTTTAATATGGTTCCATTCACTAACGGTTGTGGTTTTAATATATTCGGTGGGCATGGTCAGGTCGCAGGCCACACAAACCCTAGTGTTTGGGTGTAAGATGGTGCAGATGTCTTCAAGGATTTTGTTGTTTCGGTACGGGGTTTCAATAAAAATTTGGGTTTGGTTAAGGTCTGAGGAGAGTTTTTCCAAACGTTTTAAAGCGGCTTTACGTTCGGCTTGTTCAATGGGTAAATAGCCATTAAAGGCAAAGCTTTGTCCGTTCATTCCAGAACTCATTAAGGCCAAAATAATGGAGGAAGGCCCCACCAACGGCACCACTTGTATATCATTTTCATGCGCCATTTTTACAATATCCGATCCTGGATCGGCAATGGCTGGACAACCGGCTTCAGATAATAATCCTATGGATATCCCTGCTTTACAGGGGTCTAAAAAATTATTGAGCTCGTTGTCTTGGGTGTATTTGTTCAACAGCTTTAACTTTAATGAAGCCTGTGATTTTCCGGGACTTACGCGTTTGATAAACCGTCTGGCCGATTTTTCGTTTTCAACAATATAATCATCAATCTTTTCAATCACTTTTTTTATCGAAAGGGGCAAGACTTCCAAAGGCGGATTGTCTCCAAGACGGGTCGGGATTAAATATAACTTGCCAAAATTGGGATTCATGCTGTATCGTTAATAAGGATACAAAATACAAAAAAGCAAGCAGCGAAGCTGTTAAATTAGTGTTGAAGTTTTAGGGCTATTTTATCACAAACTTGGTTGAGAAGATTGAAGACATATTCAAATCCGCTTTCATCACCGTAATAGGGATCGGGAACCTCTTTAATTTTTATGGATTTGTCTTCTTCCAAAATGAGTTTAACCTTAGCACGATCTTGCTCATTTCTGGCCAAGGTGATGACATGCCCATAATTGTACTGGTCCATCACATAAATAAGGTCGAAGGCATCAAAAAAAGAGGTCTTAAATTGTTGTCCCATTTGTTTGGAAATATCAATGCCGTGTGATTTTGCAACAGTTATGGAACGTCTATCAGGAGCATCTCCTATATGATAATTGGCGGTTCCTGCGGAATCCACATAAAATTGGATGGAAGGTAATTTGGATTCCAAAATGCCATGGGCTAGGGGTGAGCGACAAATGTTACCCAAACAGACCATGAGAATTTTAACCATTTTTGAAGGCGCTTAAATCGATAATTTTTTTGAAAGGTCTTCTACGTATTTTCTGAATTGTTTATCTGTAGTACTGAGATTGTCAACCGTTTTACAGGCATGAAGCACGGTAGCGTGATCGCGTTTTCCAATTTGTGATCCAATACTAGCAAGTGAGGCCTTGGTGAATTTTTTAGCAAAAAACATGGCCAATTGACGCGCTTGAACAATATGGCGTTTTCTGGTTTTGGATTGAAGTGTACTCACGTCCATTTGGAAATAATCGGAAACCACTTTTTGGATATAATCGATGGAAACCTCACGTTTAGTATTTTTGACAAATTTTTCGACCACTTCCTTGGCGAGGTTTACCGTAATTTCCTTTTTATTGAAAGATGATTGCGCAATTAAGGAAATAATGGCACCTTCTAATTCGCGTATATTGGTTTTGATATGTTTGGCAACATAATCAATAACATCATCGGGCATTTCAACACCATCGCGATACAATTTATTTTTCAAAATCAAAACACGGGTTTCAAAATCTGGACTTTGCAGTTCTGCAGATAGTCCCCATTTGAATCTTGACAGCAGGCGTTGTTCAATATCCTGCATATCAACCGGAGCTTTGTCACTGGTTAAAATCACCTGTTTTCCATTTTGGTGTAAATGGTTGAAGATATGGAAGAAGACATCCTGTGTCCCAGATTTACCGGATAAAAATTGAACGTCGTCAATGATTAACACGTCAATAATTTGGTAAAAATGTATAAAGTCGTTACGATTGTTTTTCTTAACGGAATCGATATACTGTTGTGTAAATTTTTCAGCTGAAATATAAAGGACCGTTTTCTCGGGATATTTATCTTTTATATCAATTCCTATAGCATGAGCTAAATGTGTTTTGCCTAAACCAACACCACCAAAAATTAAAAGCGGGTTGAAGGAAGTTCCTCCAGGTTTGTTGGCCACTGCAATTCCTGCATTTCGGGCCAAACGATTAGAATCTCCCTCTAAAAAATTTTCAAAATTGTAATTTGGATTGAGTTGTGATTCAATTTTAACATTGCGTATTCCCGGAATGACAAATGGATTTTTAAGCTCTGGATTTTTATTTTTTAGAGGAATATCGACGTCTTGGGATTTTACGCCTCCTCGGTTGGCGCTTGGGATTTTTTCGGTAAAGGGTTGCTTATTTCCATAGGTGTTTTCCATTTTAATGATATACACCAATTTAGCCGCTTCGCCAAGTTCTTTTGTTAAAGAGACCTTTAGGATTTTTACATAATGCTCTTCCAGCCATTCGTAAAAGAATTTACTAGGCACTTGAATACTTAAAGCATTATCGGCTAGCTTAACTGCTACGATGGGTTCAAACCATGTTTTGTAGGCTTGGGGCTGTATGTTATCTTTTATAAACGAAAGACAATTTTTCCAAACCGATTGCGCAGTTACATCCATTCTGTGAATTTAATTTGTTGTTTAGTTAGTTAGCAAAAAAAAGAGAAATTTGAGTTTCTCTTGGATACATTTCTGTTCGACAAATATGTGAACAAATTTCTTAAAAAAAAAATCAAAAAGGGTTGAATTTTAAGAATTTTTTTCTCATGTTTAAATCCCGATGAAAATACGAAAAAAAATTAAACAATATGCTAAATATAAAAAAATACAACGAAATTAATTTAAGAATTCGTTATGGTGAAACCGACCAAATGGGAATAGTTTATCATGGTAATTATGCTCAATATTTTGAAATTGGCAGGACGGAATGGCTACGTAATTTGGGTATTACTTACAAACAGATGGAAGAAGATGGCATAAAGCTACCAGTCATTTCATTGGCTGTAAATTTCAAAAAGTCAGTGGGTTATGACGACGTGATTAAAGTAAAAACAACACTCAAAAAAATACCCACAGCATCCATAGAATTTGATTATGAAATTGAAAATGAAAACGGTGAAATTGTAACGACTGGAAATACGGTTTTGGCGTTCATCAATATTATTAGGAATAGGCCTACACGATGCCCGCAACATATTTTAGATAAACTGCAAAATTAATCGATTAATATCGTTGCTTTAATTCCATAATGGCTTTCAAAAATTTCTAAAACACTTGAAATATCTTTTAATCTGACTGAAATTGTAATTTCACAATCCAATTCCAATTTTTGATTGACGATGTTTAAGTTTTTTTCTTTTATTACCCGCATCACTTTATTGATGTTTGCATAATCAAAAGAAATTAAAATGTTTTTAGAAATAATTTCAGTAACAATGGTTGAAGCTTCCATGGCCATTTGTGCCGTTGTCTTATAGGCATTTATTAATCCACTAACGCCTAGTTTGGTGCCACCAAAATAACGCACTGCAACGATGAGTACATTAGTGACTTCAAACGATAGTATTTGTCCATAAATAGGCATACCAGCACTATTGTTGGGTTCGCCATCATCATTAGCCCTAAATGTAATGTATTGTTCTTGGGTGCCTAATTGATAAGCATAACACCAATGTCTTGCGGAATGATGTTGTTTTTTTAGTGTTTCAATATGTGTTTTGATGTCTTCTTCGTTTGTAACAGGAAAAGCATATCCATAGAACTTACTGTTTTTGTCTTTGAATAGAACCTCTACAGAAGGTTTGGTAATAGTTCTATAGCTGTCTTTTTCAATCATTATGCTGATGTTACCAATGCGATTGAAAAGATGGCCAACGCAATTCCAATCCAGTTTTTTCTTGAAATATGTTCTTTAAACAGCATTAGGCCCAAAACGGTAGAAATCATTACAATCGCCACATTATTTACCGTAAAGATGGTGGAACTTTCCAAACCTTCAAAATGTAAAGCCTTAAGAAGGAAATAGAAGGAGCCATAATTTATGATTCCCAATATGACGCCTCCAAAGATGCTTTTATAGTCAAAATGGAATTGTTTTTTTATGACCTGATAACCTAAAGAACCAATCCCAAAAATTGCAGCAGAACAAAAAATGCTAGCCGAAAATATAGGAATCCCATTTTCAAACACATAAGTAGTTTCCAGATACTTTATAGAGGTGTCAATAACACCGGATCCAAAGAACAGCAATATTGGGAATATTAAATTTTTAGTGAATTTTGATTTGGTCTCCGATTTTACCGAGGATAAATACACCGACACCAAGGCTAAAATAATACCAATTATTTTTTGAATTCCAGCGCTTTCGTGATA
>JBBKXS010000262.1:0-2526 GCA_037969605.1 Flavobacteriaceae bacterium | reverse complement strand
TTAATTTTCCCTTCCATTTTAAAACCATCAATATAATCATTCATTCTATTAAATAAACGAAGAAAGGTAGATTTTCCACAACCGGAAGGACCAATAAACGCAGTAACCGTGTTTGATTTTATAGCCATATCTATGCCTTTTATGGCCATAAAATTGTCATACCAAACGTTTACATTATTGGCTTCAATAGTGTGGGTTTTTTTAAGGGACATATCTATTATTTTGTCCATAGGTATTGGGTTTTCTAAAATTATTTCCATTATTATTTCAATTTATTTTGCCATTTATTTCTTAAATAAACGGCAATACCATTCAATATGAAAGTAATCATTAATAATATGATTATTGCGGCTGCCGCATTTTCTATAAATCCAGGTTGAGGTCTTGAAATCCAATTGAATATTTGAATTGGTAAAACCGAAAACTCATCTAAAGGACCATTAGGCGCAAAAGGAACATAAGCCAATGCCCCAATAACTATTAGAGGCGCAGTTTCCCCAACAGCCCTTGAAAGCGCTAAGATAATTCCGGTTAAAATTCCACCACTAGAAGCTGGTAAAATTTGATACCAAATGGTTTGCCACTTAGAAGCACCAAGAGCAAAAGACGCATCTTTTATGGAATGAGGGACCGCTTTTATTGCTTCTCTGGTTGCTACAATTATTATTGGAAGTATTAATAAAGATAAAGTTAAGCTTCCTGCAAGTACGCTTGCACCTAAACTCATCATTCTAACAAACACTTCAAGACCAAGTAACCCATAAATAATCGACGGTACACCTGCCAAATTAGAAATATTTATTTCCAAAAGCGCAGAGAGTTTATTTTTTTTACTGTATTCTTCTAAATAGATTCCTGCAGCAACACCTATCGGGAGCGCAATAAGCGTGGTTAATAATAAGATCCAGATGCTTCCCATTAATGCTGTATAGATCCCTGCATTTTCGGGTTTTCTTGAAGGTAAATTAGTTATAAAACCCCAATCAATTCGCATAATCCCATCAATTAAAATATCCCCGATGAAAAAGAATAAGATAACCAATCCAATAAAGGTGCAGACTATTCCCCAAATCTTAAAGATCTGGTCTTTGAGTCTGTTTTTTTGAATATTATTCATATTTTTCCCGGAATTTTTTTCTAATTCTATAACTCAAAGTATTCAACAAAAAAGTAAAAACAAATAATGTAATACCTGCAGCAAAAATGGTTCTGTATTCGAGTGATCCATGTTGCACATCGCCTAAACTTACTTGAACAATATAAGCTGTTATTGTTTCTACCGGGACTGTGGGATCAAATGTTAATCTTGGTTGTTGGCCAGCGGCAATAGCAACAATCATGGTTTCGCCAATGGCTCTGGAGATAGCTAATATAATGGATACTATAATTCCTGAAGATGCTGCAGGAACAATAACTTTAAAGGCAGTTTGAAACTTTGTAGCTCCCATTCCAAATGATGCTTCTCTTAAAGAGCTAGGAACAGCATGTAATGCATCTTCACTTATTGAGGATACAAATGGAATAATCATTATACCCATAACAATTCCTGCCGACAATGAATTAAATCCTGATAGATTAGGAAAGAATCCTTGAAGAAATGGTGTTACAACAATTAAAGCAAAAAAACCATAAACAACGGTTGGAACAGCGGCTAAAAGCTCTAAAAGAGGCTTGATAGTTTTTCTGAAATTCTTTGGGGCATATTCACTTAAATAAATACTTATAGACAAGCCAATGGGTAATGCTACGGCAATAGCTATAAACGAAGTAAGGAGTGTACCACTTAATAATGGTAAAATTCCAAAATGTTTTTCTGTAAATAATGGTGTCCATTGTGTGTCTGTAAAAAAGTCAAAAATGGAAACTTCTCTAAAAAAGGTTACGGCTTCTACAGACAGAACTAAAATAATGCCGACAGTAACAGCAATAGTAATTAAGGCACTAGAGAATAATGACTTTTCTATGATCCACTCTTTTACATTTCGCATTACATTGATTATTAAATAAGGAAATCAGATGTTGTTAAAACACCTGACTTTCCTAGTAAATACTTTTGCTTAATTGTTGCTTTCAACAAAATTTCTGAATTTTTCTTTTTGTTCTTTATATTTTTTAACAGGTAAAGGAATATACCCAACATCTTTCGATAATTCGGCGGAATTTTCTATGTAAAAGTTTACGAAATCTAATACTTCTGGAGATTGTACTGAAGTGCTATTTATATAAATAAATAAGGGTCTGGATAATGGAGTATATGTTCCATTACTAACAGTTTCTAGTGTAGGTTTAACAACTTCTGTCCCATTATGAACTCCAATTAGGGTTAATTTATCAGCATTTTCGGTATAATAGGCCAATCCGAAAAAACCCAATGCATATTTATCACCTGCAATGCCTTGAACTAAAACATGATCGTCTTCACTTGCTGTAAAATCACCTCTACTCGATCCGCTTTTTCCAACTATAGCTTCTGTAAAATAATCATAAGTTCCAGAGGCTACACCAGGACCAAATAAATGAATTTCC